>JBGOXZ010000081.1:0-9241 GCA_041479395.1 Opitutaceae bacterium | reverse complement strand
TGAAGCGAACAGGGTTTCCCAATTTGGACCGTCTACGGTGCCACCGTGGGCCGGGCCCTCAGGCCCTGCCTCGTGAGATAAACGATCTCCGCCAGATACAGGATCACGGTCGCCCCGACACACGCCGCGCCCACCTGCAGGTCCCTCCAGTCTTGGCCCAACTCAGAAAAGAACAGCAGGCAGAACACGGCGTTCGGAAGGTAAGCGCAGCGCAGGGACAGCGGTGCCAGGAACTGAGATGCGACACCCTTGCGCTTGAGGATGATGAGCAAGCCTGCCCCAAGCAGCGCCGGGCCGAACAACAGTGCCAGGCTGGGCAACGTCCATCCCCCTGTGGCTTGAAACCTTAATAGCCAGAACCCAAGGGGAACGAGCATCAACAGCACGACCAACGCGGCGCCGAGCCACAGTTCGGCTCTTGTGAGCGGCCGGTGGAAGAGTGAACGCAGAGTTAGCAGCCAGACGAAAGGGGCCAAAAATGCAGGCACTGCACAAAACCAAAACTGACCTTCTGCCGAGCTAGAATCCTGAACAGCCTTCGCGAGGACAGCCCACGGAGAAACTCCCCAAATACAAGGCAGGAACAGGGCGACAATCCCGACGGTTTCCAACACCAGGCAGATCAGCTTCACGTTGCGGGTTTTCATGGTTCAATCTCCGTTCAATGGTTGGCGCACGAGCGCGTGGGTAAACCGCTCTTCTTCGCGTTGGGGAAGCTCGTTCATTTGGCGCTTTCTACCGGCATGAGCGTGGCCTTCTTTTCTGCTGCGGCCTGTTTCAGCTCGTCGAGCGTTTGCCTCCACGCAGCGGCGTTTTGCGGGTCCAGTTGCAGCGCCTGGGTGAAATCGGCGATGTCCGCCACCGTGGCGAAGCGCGCGGTGGCGGCGCGCACGATCAATGAGGATGCGCCGCATCGCCTCGGCGGCCGCTCCAAAGAAATGGGCGCGATTCTGCCACGTGGGCTGTTCGTCCCCGCCGAGGCGCAACCATGCCTCATGCACCAGGGCGGTGGGCTGAAGCGTCTGGCCGGCTGGTTCGCGCGCCATCTTCCCCGCGGCAATCCGGCGCAGTTCGTCGTACACCAGCGGCAGAAGCCGGTCGGCCATCTGAGGATCCCCTCGCTCCATCTGCTGGAGGATAAGCGTGAGGTCGCTCACGCGGCCCGCAATATTCCGTAACCAGGAACGAATAAAGCTCGGAATTTTTGTCACGGAGAGGAGGCAAGGGAAACCCGCTGGCGCGTTGGGCTGCTCATCGCGAGCCCAACAGCGTCGGAAGCCACGTCGTGAGCACCGGCACGTAGGTGATGAGCAGAACACCGGCCAGCAGCACGGCCAGGATCGGCACAATCGAGCGGCACACCTCCGGCATCGGCTTGTTGAACCGGTAGGAGGACAAAAACAGATTCATGCCCACGGGCGGGGTCAGGAAGCCGAGTTCAAGGTTCGCCAGAAAGATGATGCCCAGATGCACGGGATTGATTCCGAAGGCCACTCCGAGCGGCACGATCAGCGGCACGACCACGATGATCGCCGAGTAGATGTCCATCAGACATCCGACGATCAGAAGGAACAGATTGAGGGCCAGCAGGAACACCCACGGGCTGTGCAGGGAGCTCCGCGCCAGGCCCAGCAGACGATCCGGCACCTCCGTCTCGATCAGGTAATCCGTCAAACCCAGGGCCACGCCCAGGATCAGCAGGACGCCGCCGACCAGCAGGGCGCATTCGGTCATCACCCGGGGTATGTCCCGCAGGATCTTCAGATCGCGGTAGATGAACACCTCGACGAAGAAGGCGTAGAAGGCCGTCAGCGCGGCGGCCTCCAAGGGTGTGGCAAAGCCACCGAAGAGAGCCCCGACGGCCACAACCGGCAGAGCCAGTTCCCACTTGGCTTCCCAGATGGCCGCGCCCGCCTCGCGCCAGCGGAACGAAGGCTTGGCTGCATCCTCCTTCGGCCCCTGCATGATGCCGAGCACGGCCGTCAGGAGAACCAGCAGGACGCCCGGCAGGATACCGCCGAGGAACATCTCCTCGATCCGCACCTTGGCCACGATGGCATAAAGGATGAGCGGGAGGCACGGCGGGAAGAGCAACCCGAGCGAGCCCGCGCCGGTCAGCAGGCCGAGGGCGTTGCGTTCGGAATAGCGTGCGGCCAGCAGCACCGGCATGAGCAGACCGCCCAGCGCTAGAATCGTGACGCCGGACGCGCCGGTGAACGAGGTGAAGAAGGCACAGGCCAACGCGGTGACGATGGCGGGCCCGCCCCGCCAGTGGCCCACCAGCGCGTTGCAGACCCGCACGAGGCGCCGGGAGGCGCCACCCTCAGCCAGGAAATAGCCGGCCAGGGTGAACAGCGGGATGGTCGGCAGGGTGGCGTTGACCACCAGTCCGTAATGGTCGATGGACAACGCCGCCAGCGGCTGGGACGCGCCCCAGAATAAAATGACCGCGGCTCCGCCCAAGGCGACGAACACCGGCGTCCCCAGCACCGTCGCCGCGAACAGCAGCAACAGCGCCGGCAGAACCAGATGCGCCGCGGGAACCGGCGGCCAGGCACCGAGGATGACCAGCAAACCGGCGAAGGCGCCGGCGACGGTCCGGCCCTTCCAGCCGGGCGCGGCGTTCCACAGCAATCGCGCCGCGATCAGAACGAAACCGAGCGGCATGACGGCTTCGACCACCCACCGCTTCACGCCATAAGCGAGCAGATTTCCCGCGAGTCTTTCCTCCTGCATGAACTGCCACGAGGCGAGGCACAGGACGAGGGTGATGGCCACGCCGATGGCGTGGCTGAAGAGACGGGACAGTTGTTTGACCCGGCCTTTGAGGAAGGTGGCCAGGGTGGAAAGAGATAGCAGCCGCCCGTCGCGCGCGGCGATGGCCCCGCCCATCATGCCGAGGACGAGGCAGAAATGCTGCACAATGGCCGCGGCCGAGGGCACCCCGGTGTTGAACAGCCTCCGCAACGTGGCCTCCACCAGTGGCAGCAGCACCATGGCGGCGAGGCAGAGGACGACAATGGAGTTCTCGGTCTGCCGCAGAAAAAGCCGCCATCCCGTTGCCGGCGGAATGGACGTGGTTCCCGGGTCGCTGGACAGGGCTGCTTCCACGGTTATCTGGCTGCGAGCTGGCACGCGCGGAACTCCCGCAGCAGTTGCTGGACTTCATCGTAGATCGCCGCCGGCACGAGCTTGCCGCGGATTTGCGGCCCCAGGGCGTTGGCGAATTCCTGCCATTCGGCCCGTTGTTCCGGCGACAAGGTGTGCACGCAGGTCTTCGGTCCCTTCTGCAGGGTGTTCATTGCGTCTTCGTGGAACCGGCGGCCCTCGGCACGCGCCGCGGCACCGGCGGCATCGCAGAGCGGTTGGAGTCTGGCCCGCAAATCCGGCGGGATTTTCTCCCAGACATCCTTCCGGATGATGGCGGCACCCACGATCGGCACCCAATTCAGATCCAGCACGTGGGTGGCCACGGTGGGAATCTGCACGCCCATGGCGAAGGTCGGGGCCAGCGGCGCGGCCTCGATCATGCCGGAGGCGAGGCTGGAAAAGACATAATCGGTCTCCAGCGCGATGGGTTGATAGCCCAGGGACTTCATAACCTTGATGTGGGACTCGTCTCCGGCCCACACGAACAGCCTCATCTTCCGGTACTCTGCCGGAGTCTCCGCCTCCCGGGTGGAAAAGAAATTCACCCAGCCGGAATCGGCCCAGAACAGCACGACGAAACCCTGGGCCAGCAGGCGTTCCTCGAGCCGGCCGCGGATTTTTTCGCGGACGAAGTCCACCTCCGCCCAGTTTTGAAACATCAGCGGCATTTTCTGCAGGGCCGCCACATCCGGCTCAATCTCAGACAGGCCGATCACCGACAGCATCGCCGCCTGGTAGTTGCCGGAGCGCAGCTTGCGGACGATCCCGGCCTCGCCCTCCTTCTGCCCGCCCGGCGATCTCCGCAGGATGATGGTGCCATCGGTGGCTTTGCGCCAGTCCTGCGCCAGCTTCACCAGGACGAAATCCTGCCCGATGCCTCGCGGCAGGATGGTGGCATACCTGACCTCGACGGGCTGCGCCTGCGCCGATGGCGCCAGCATCAGGGTAAAAAGCCAGAGCACCGGAAAGGCGCCCAGGAGTCTATCAAATCTGAAAGTGTTCATGGCGGGTATGATCATGGTTAGGGTGATTGTTTTCGGGCGGCCTCAACGTGCATGGCTGGTTTCCGCGGCGGCATTCGGGGAGGTCATTTGTCATCGCTGGCAATCAAGTTGCCGGTCTGGCTGAGCAGCCACCGGGCGCGGCGCTGCATCACGAGGTTGACCAGCCGCCATTCCGGCCGGGCATTGGCGTCGATGGCCAGCGCCAGGTTCAGCAGCGTTTCAAATTCCTTCCGGTTCTGTTCCTCGATGGCGACGCTTGCCGCCAGGCTGACATAAGGTCCGGCCTGCTGGCCGCCGGTCAGTTGCACCGTCCGCGCAAAGTGGGCGCGGGCGCGGGCCGCCGGACTGCCTTGGCCAGTCTGACGGGTCATCTCATAAGTGATCAGGAAGGCATGGATCGCACCGTGGTCGTACGCTTCGTCCAGCGCCAGCGCCTGTTCAATCAGAGCCTCAACCTGCGGCAGTTCCGCGATGAGGTCCGTGTCGTTCTTGATGATGCCGATCGCCGCGCCCCAGGAGGCCGCCGCCCAATATGCCAGCGGCACGTCCTTTTTTTTCAGCATCCGCACCGCCGCCTTGGGCTCCGCCCGAAGCTGGTCCGTAAAGCCCGGATGGGCCGCGTCCAGTCCGCGCAGGGCGTAATCCCTCGCCCGCAGATAGAGCCGGCGCGCGCGGTTCCGCATGGCCAGCGACGCCTCCACGTCCCGGCCTTCGAGCTCCTCGGCTTCCTGTTGGACGAACGCGTAGGCATATTGCGTAAACCCGCTGGAGGCCGCGAACAGCAGGCCCGGGTGCCGGGGACTCTCCGCCAACAGACTCTCCATCAGCTTCAGACTGAACGGCACGGCGTCCCGGATGAGCTCGGGATCGTTATCGGACGAAAACACGCCGCCGCCTTTGGCGAGCGCATCCCCGAATTTATTGACGACGATTTGATTGACTGAGCAGCCACCGCCAGCAAACGCGAGGAGCAGGAATCCCATGAGGAGTCTTTTCATTTCGGGCCTCGGGTTCATGGTTTCGTGGGTTCGGTTGGGCGAACCGCGGCGGATCTTTCATCTGGTCATGCGAGATTCGGGATGGAAACGGATCACCCAAGGAGGGAAGGCAGGAGCTGACGGGAGAGTGCCTGCAGGGCGGGGGAGGAGCCGGCGGTCGGAGACGCGCGAAGAGTTTTTGGTCAATCGACGCAGAGCCTACCCGATTTCGTGAAAGACCAGTTAATTGATAAATTTTGCGGAGGCCATTGAACCGGCCAATGGCGCCCGCCTTCGCGTCGCGAGACGCGCGCTGGTGCCGGCGGATGGGCGTTGCCATCGGGAAGCCGCGCCGTTATTGTTGCCCAGTTCCATGAACATTCATCATCTGGAACTGTTCTATTATGTGGCCCGGCACGGGGGCATCAGCCGCGCGGTCCAGCGCATGCCCTACGGGATCCAGCAACCCGCCGTCAGCAGCCAGATCCTGCTGCTCGAGCAAGACCTCGGCACCAAGCTGTTTGAACGCAGCCCGTTTCGGCTGACGGCGGAGGGCGAGGAGCTCTTCGCGTTTGTCCGTCCCTTCTTTGACAACCTCGAAACCGTCGGAGCGCGATTGCGCAAACACGCGGTGCCCCTGCTCCGCATCGGCGCGACCGAACTGGTGCTGCGCGACCATCTCCCGGCCGTGATCCGGCATCTGCGCGCGCTCCATCCCGGCATCCGCCTGGTCTTGCGGTCCGATTATCAGCCGCAACTGGAGGCGCGGCTGCAGGAGCGGCAGATCGATCTGGCCGTGATCCCGTTGGAAAAGCGGCCGCCGGCGGGCATTCGCTGCCTGCGGCTGCTGCGTCTGCCCCTCGTGCTGCTCGTCCCCCGAAAATCGAAATACAAGTCGGCCGCCGAGCTCTGGGCGCAGACCTTGGTGGAAGAGCCCCTGATCAGCCTGCCCGCCTTTGAGCCGATGACCCGGATCTTTCAAAAGGGTTTGCAGCGACTCAAGGTCGACTGGCCGACCACCCTCGAGGCCAGCTCGCTGGATATCATCGGCTGGTACGTGGCCAATGGTTACGGCATCGGCTTGAGCGTCGAGGCGGCGGAAGCCAAGCGACCCGGCGTGCGCATCCTGCCTTTGGAGGGGTTCGGTCCCCTCGAGGTGGCCGCCTTGTGGCGCGGACAGCCCACACCGCTGATCCGGGCCGTGCTGGAGGAAGGCCAGCGCTACGTGCGGCAGATCTGGCCCCAGTGGCAGTGCGACGACACCCTGGAGTAGCCGGCGGCCGGCGGCGCCGGGCTCAGAACTCCTTCATCTCCGCCTGCACCGCGGCGTCATCCGCCGGGTCCTCCGGGATGCGCATGGCGTAGAAACTGCGGTACACGAACACGAGACCGAGGATGAGAATGCCGCTGCCGACGAGATACTTGAGGTCGTTGTCGGCCATTTTCACCGCGATCTCCACCGCGAGCAGGCCGAAGAGCGTGGTGAACTTGATGACGGGGTTGAGCGAGACCGCCGAGGTGTCCTTGAACGGGTCGCCCACGGTGTCGCCCACGACGGTGGCGGCATGCAGCGGGGTGTTCTTCTGGCGGAGGTCGACCTCCACGATCTTCTTCGCGTTGTCCCACGCGCCGCCGGCGTTGGCCATGAAGATGGCCTGAAAGAGCCCGAAGAACGCCATGCCCATGAGGTACCCGATGAAGAAGTACGGGTCGAAGAACGGCAGCGCGAGGGTGAAGCAGAAGATCACGATGAAAATGTTGATCATGCCCCGCTGGGCATACTTCGTGCAGATCCTCACAATCTCCTTGGAGTCCTGGGTCGACGCCGTGGCGGCGTCGAGGCGCATGTGGCGCTTGATATACACGACCGCGCGGTAGGCGCCGGTGACGACGGCCTGCGTGGAGGCACCGGTGAACCAGTAAATCACCGCCCCACCCGCGATCAGGCCGAGCACGACCGCGGGATGCACGAGGCTGAGCTTTTCCACGACGCCGCCAAACGCCCGGTCGAGCAGGAGGATGATGCCGAAGACCATCGTGGTCGCGCCGACGACGGCGGTTCCGATCAGCACGGGCTTGGCGGTGGCCTTGAAGGTGTTGCCCGCGCCGTCGCCCTTCTCGAGCGAGAGCTTGGCGTGTTCGAAGTCGGGCTTGAAGCCGAACTGCTGTTCGATCTCGGCGGCGATGCCGGGGCGCTTCTCGATCTGCGAGAGCTCGTAGACCGACTGGGCGTTGTCCATCACCGGGCCAAAGCTGTCAACCGCGATGGTCACCGGACCCATGCCCAGGAACCCGAAGGCCACCAGCCCGAAGGCGAAGATGGGCGCGGCGAACCGGATGACCCCGGGCATGAGACCGGCCACGGACTCGTGCATTGAGAAGTGGTAGGCCGCGACCATGAGCGTGAGGATGACGAGGCCCTTCCAGAACGCGGAGAAGTTGCCCGCCACCAGTCCGGACAGGATGTTGAGCGAAGCGCCGCCCTGGCGCGAGGAGGTGACGATCTCGTGCACATGGCGCGACTTGGTGCTGGTGAACACGCGGGTGAGTTCAGGAATGACCGCGCCGGCGAGGGTGCCGAGGCTGATGATCACGGCGAGGTTCCACCACAGGCCCGCGTGGCCCACCAGGCCGCCGAGAAGCAGGTAGCTCGCGAGAAAGGTGACGAGGATCGAGACGACTGACGTGACCCACACGAGGTTGGTCAGCGGCGCCTCGAGATCGAAGTCGTTGTGCGAGCCGTACAGCGTCCGGCTCATGCCCTCGTTAAGTAGGTAGGAGCCGAGCGAGGTGAGGATCATCAGGATGCGCATCGCGAAAAGCCAGACGATGAGTGTGCCGCACATGACGGGATCGTTGCCCAGCGCGAGGGCGAGGAAGGCGATGAGGGCGACGCCGGTGACGCCGTAGGTCTCGAAGCCGTCGGCGGTGGGACCAACCGAGTCGCCGGCGTTGTCGCCGGTGCAGTCGGCGATGACCCCGGGGTTGCGCGGGTCGTCTTCGGGCAGCTGGAAGACGATTTTCATCAGGTCGGCCCCGATGTCGGCGATCTTGGTGAAGATGCCGCCGCAGATGCGGAGGGCGCTGGCGCCGAGCGATTCGCCGATGGCGAAGCCCACGAAACACGCGCCCGCCAGCGAGGCCGGCACAAACACGAGGATCGCGATCATGAAGAACAGCTCGATCGACACGAGCACCAGGCCGACGCTCATGCCCGAGCGCAGCGGGATGTGGAGAGTGGCGAGCGAGTTGCCCCGCAGCGCCGAAAAGGCGGTGCGCGAGTTGGCGACGGTGTTGATGCGGATGCCGAACCAGGCAACACCGTAGCTGCCGAGGATGCCGAGGATGGAACAGAGCAGGATGACGGCGACATTGAAGGGCGACTCATGCGACAGGCCGGCAAAGTAATAGGCGAGGCAGATGGCGATGAGACCCCACAAGCCGACCAGGAAACGGCCCTGTTGCTGCAGGTAGGTCTTGCACGTTTCCCAGATGGTGTGGGAAACGTCAGTCATCGCGACATGGGCGGGCAGACGCCGGGTTTGCAGGTATTGCCACAAGCCGAACAGCAGGCCGAGCGCACAAACCACCATGCCCGCATAGAGCACTGCCAGGCCGGAAACCGGCCCGCCGGGAAGTGGAAACGATACCGTGTGCAGGTCCGGGAGCTGGATATTCACTTCGCCGGCGGTCGCGTCGGGAGAATAGATCATCGTTGCAGTCGCCAGCACGGCGAGCTGCCGCAGAGGGAGTTTCATCATGGGGTGATGGGATGAACTAAGAGTTGAAGGATGGATTGCTGGCGGGGACGGTCGCCCCGAGGGCGGTTCCCGCGCGAGCCAAATCTGGCGCTGCGACGGTTGATAAGTCTCGTTTAGGCATGCGGAAACAAAAGCGAAGTTGGATGGAGTGCAACCCCATCCACCAAAACGTGCCGCCCGGTGCTGCCCAAACCTGCCGGCGGCGCCGACGGCGCGCCGCGCTCAGCGCGAAATGTCCCGCTGGGTGAGCACCTTAAAGCCGCGGTGGCCCAGCGCCTGCGCCCCGATCTCCGCATCCTCCACGTGCAGCGCGAACGCCGATCTGCCCTCGGGGCGCTTGGTGAAGGCG
>JBGOXZ010000080.1:0-9264 GCA_041479395.1 Opitutaceae bacterium | reverse complement strand
CGGCCAACAGCGGCGGAATGGCTCCCGTCTCTTTAATCCTGGCGGCAATGAGGCGCGCCGCCTGCATGACCTCATTCCGGACGGTTGGGGAGGAACCGGAGGCGGTTACGCTGACGTAGTAGGGGCCCTTCCACAGCACGAGGTAATAATCGAACAGCCGTGCCGCTTGGCCGATGTCCACCGCGGCGCCTTGGCCGGATTGCGTGATCGAATAGATCCCGTAGGCGGCCGCAGCGCTGCGCATCTGGTAAACCTCGATCTGCAGCGTGGCCGACGACGCGCCCTCGTACCGGCAGGAGACCACCTGGTTGAAGCCGTATTCGAGGTAGAGATCGGCGCCGCCGTCGATCAGGTCAAACAAGTCATCGCCTTTGAAGATCCGCGGGGGATCGACGAGCCGCCATCCCGGCATTTGGTCAGCCGGCGGCAGCAGCGAACGGAGGTCGTCCGCGGCCGCCATCGCCAGCGCACTCCCGCCAACCAGGGATACCGCCAGCAGCATGGAGGCTATCTGACGCGGCCTCACCATGTTCACACCGTCGCGGTCTTCACCGCCAGCTTCGTCCAATCGATTTGTCCGATGCCGTGCTTGAACGCCATCACGATCATCAGCACCTGCGCCGGGCGGAGCCCCAGCAGCGTGCTGCAATAGGCGTCGACGGCGACACCATCCGTGCCGGCCACGACCTTGCGGGCCTGGCGGAGCTCGCCCGGGCCGGCGGGACCGTTGGTGAGCAGGAACTCCGTGGAATCGCAAATGCAGAGATCCGGCTTCCGGACTAGGTTCACATCGGCGATGCATTGCGACAGGAAGGCCACATCGGCGTAGCCGCCGCCGCTCCCGGATCCTTTGTGAAAGAACCGGTTCGTGCTGCCGCTGCAGGCGCCCATCATGTTTTTCAGGCAGCCGCTGAATCCGGTCCCCTCATGATTCTTGGAAATGGGCAGGTTGATGAACACATCGCAATCGAGCAGGGCCTTGTTCACCTCGGCCTTTTTCAAGGAGCGGCCCTGGGGGATTTCGACCTCCATCCAGTTTCCCGGGTTGGTTTGCACCAAGGCCAGCTCCCGCGCGTAGTCGTTGGACCGGGCCGTTCGCTTCCAATAGCCGCTGGCCGGATTGATGATCGGCACAATCTCCCTGGCGCCCGCATCCGCGCACAGCTTGACCGCGGCGAGGGAAACCTCGGGAGAGGTGAATGAACCCGGCTTGGTCCACCACCGGGGCGCGTTGATCAACAAACCCACGCTGGCGCCTCGGGCGACGAATCGCTTCATGCCGCCGAGCAGCTCGACCGCCTTGAGGGTGTCGTTGAAATAGTCGGCGCCCTCCACGATGGCGAGAGCGGCGGTCTCCTCCGCGCCGGCGGCGGCGGCAAGACGCGGCAACGCGGACGCGCCGGTCAGGGCGAGCGCGCCAAAACAGGCGGAGCGGCGGAGGAATTCTCGGCGGGGGATTGCGGGGCTCATGTGAGGGGAAGGGTGGTGAGGCTTGCCCACGGCATACCCCTGCCGGCGTGCCTCGCGTGGCGGCGGTTCCGGCGGGAGATGGAGAGACGGGATGATGAGGAGGCAGGCTGCTCATGACAACGCGCAAGATTTTCCCGCGAAGGCAGGGGACGACATCGGAATGCAAAAGCCAATAAACCGGGAATTGAATCCCGCGGCCAATTCCTTCATGGATTCCGGGCGCTGTAATCAACCATCATGCCCTGGGCTCAAGTTCACTGGCGCAGCGACGTCCTCGACAAGCAGACCGCGATGCAGGTGATCCTGCCGTCGGTCGGCCGGCCGCCTTATGCGACCTTCTACCTGCTGCACGGTCTGAGTGACGACTCGACGATCTGGCTCCGCCGTTCGCGCATCGAGGCGTATGCCCGCGAGCTGCCCTTGATCGTGGTCATGCCGGACGGCTACCGCGGGTTCTATACCGACAACGAAGAGGGTCCGGCCTACGGGCGGCATTTCGCCGGGGAAATCCCTGAGTTTGTGGAACGCAATTTTCCCGCGAAGCCCGCGCGCGGCGCCCGCGCCATCGGCGGGCTGTCCATGGGCGGCTATGGCGCGCTGCGGCTCGCGCTGGGTTTTTCGGACAGATTCTGTTCGGTCAACAGCCATTCGGGCGCGCTCATGCGGTTCAACCTCGACCTCAGCCCGCGGCAGGCGAGGAAGGATCCGGTTTTCAAGAAGCGCCCCGCGTTTTTCGCCGAGCTGCGGCGCATTTTCGGCCGGCGGCCGTTGGGGACCCGGCACGATCTCCTCACGCTGATCCAGCGGGCGCGGCGCCGCCACCGGCGCCTGCCGCGGATTCTGATCGACTGCGGCACTGACGATTTCCTCTTCGAGAGCAACCGGAGATTCCACCAGCAACTGACTGAGCTGGATGTGCCGCACGTGTACCGCGAATTTCCCGGCGGGCACGACTGGGACTATTGGGACCTGCACATCCGCGAGGCGCTGGCGTTCCACGCGCGGAATCTGCGCCTCGTGACGCCCCCGCGCACGGCCTAAAGGGCGATCATCCGGCGAGGGTAGAAGCTATCCCACAGCGTTGTTGCGCTGCACGGTGGAGGGCGCTGCTCCGTCAGCGCGCTCGGGCATTTGGCGGCGACCGCGCACCGCCCAAGTTCTGACGGTTTTCGGATAGCATCTAATGTCCCGCAAATAGGTGCCCATTCGATTTCGAGGGCGATCGCGTGGCGGAATGTCACGCAAGAGAGCGCCAGTAGAGCTTTCAGAGGTTGAAGTCAGCCGGTGGAATCAGAGCCGCCTTCCAGTAGCTGCCGTCAGGGGATCGTTTCATGCTCATCCCCAAGCTCAGCGACCGCCGCTGGCGAGCAAGGTGAAGCGTGAAGGGCGCATGCGAATTGCCGCCCCGCAGCGGGCGGAGAAGCATAGCGGCGGTTCGCTGCAGCGCACTGGTTCGGCTCGAGTATGCTGAAGCTCCTCCGGCCCGGTGCCATTCACGGTTTGTCACTCACCTTCAAATACAATTGCTCGCGACCATAGTAGCCGCTGTTGTAAAAAAGCGCGGCGCGCCCATCCGGCAAAATGTGGATGAACTGCCGCCACAGGTTATAGCCTTCGCCAGCATCGAGCGCATCCTTCGGAATGTCTTTGACCCACTCAATCGGCTCCGGAGCGAAGTGCCAGCCATGCACAGGCCATTCCTCATCGCACCAAGCAAAGCCGCCGAGGCTCGGCGGAGGCTCCTCGGTCCAGACCGCTCTCTTGCCGGGATCAGGCGCAGTGGGCGATGCGTTCACCACGGCGACCCAGCGGTGTTCGGCGCCGCGCAAGAGTTGCAGGCCGCCGATCCAGCCCGAAGCCCAATGGCCAGCCTGCTGGCATGGTTCGAGGATCACGCCGCGCTTCGTCGCCACTTTCTCGCCCAGCATTTGCGTCGCTACAGCCTGCGCCGAACCGAACGGGCTGATTTTCCGCGGTTGTGCCTTTGCCGGATAGCCCATGTAGAAATACAGGAACTCTTTCCGTTCGGGGGAATAATAGCCAGTCACCGCGTCGGTGTGCTTTGCATCGAATTCGCTCTCGGTGCCTGGAGGAATGACCGCATCGGGCTCGAACGTCCACGGTCCGGCCAGCTGCTCGGAGTAGGCGCGCTGGACCTGCTTATGGCCGTCCTTGAAGCTAACCACGAGCAGGCAATAGCGGCCGTCAATCTTCGCCGCGTGGTTTGGATTGTCCGGGTCCATCACCACAAATGGCTTGTGGAATTCGCCCACCGCTTGCGGGTTCGTCACCGGCAGGGGACCTTCCAGTTTCCATTGTCCAAGCCCAACGGCGTCGCGATTCAAACAGACGGCCTGTGCGTGTCCTGGAGGACTATAGAATAAGACCATGCGCCAGCCCTTGATCGCTTCATCCCAAACAATGCACGGATCACCGCTGACGCTGGAATCCTTCTTGTCCTTTTGGCGCTCCAAAACCAATCCCCGACGCGTCCAGGTGTTGGGTATCGTGAACCCTCTACACAACTCCTTGGTTTCCTTCGCCTTTTTGGGAACGTCCTGCGCGAGCGAAGCGCTCGTTACGAAGACACTGGCGACGCAAAGGACAAGAAGGATCAAGAATTTCGGCGCCATGACATTTTGCTCAGAGTTAATCAACGTCAAAGGTAAGACATGGCCGCGGCTGGCGCGAGACGTGCGACAGCACGGCTCGTGACAGCCGTGGCCATTGTCTCTGGTGCCTTGTTGGGCTTTTTCTTCATGTGTGTCTACGGGCATGGCAGGACATCGACAATGTCCGCCATGGCAAATCCGAGTTTCTTCTCTTCTTCCACGCGTTCGCCGTCGATCTGAACGATCTCTTCGCCCCAAGCGAGCGTCACCCGCGATACTTTACTTCCGTCTTTGAGAACCAGCGTAACGCGATTCGCGCCGTATGAGCACTCGCCGAAGCCACGGGCTTTATCTACTAGCTTTGCTGGAATCTCGAGCGACATGGAGTCTTTTGCCCAACAGTGTTAATGAAACAAAGGGTTGAATTAAGAGGTTCGGGGTTCTTCCCGAGTAAAGCCAAACGATTTCCCGAGCAACGAAATTAGTTGTTTATCTCATTCCCTTCTCGACAAACCGGTAAGGGAAATTCTAAATCGGTGAATATCGCCCGGCGCTTTTGGCTTTTGCGGTGCCGCCGTGGAACCGGCAAAGCCAATAATAATTCATGGCGCACGATCCCAAGGCTCCGGTGGATTTCCGCGATTGGGCGAAGGTTCTCGCCGGCTCCGCCCTGTCGCGACAGATGCCGTACCGGCGGGCGACGACATCCTACGCGTGAAGCTGGCGCCGTCGCCCGGAGGCGATGGCGAGCCACGACGGCGAGCCAAGGCGACCCCGTCCTGCAATTGCCTGCAAGCAGGCTCCGACAGAACAAGAAGAGCCGGGCGCGGGGCCCGGCCCCGAAAGAATGCGGTCACAATGCAGCCCGGCCCGCCAACGAAGGACCAGCTGCGCAGGAGCGCAGCCCTCCATCGCTGGCGACGTGGTCTTACAGCTTGCCGCCGTAAATCGCGCTCTTGCCGAGTTCCTCCTCGATGCGCAGGAGCTGGTTGTACTTGCACACGCGGTCGGTGCGGCAGAGCGAACCCGTCTTGATCTGACCCGCATTCGTCGCCACCGCGATGTCCGCGATGGTGGCGTCCTCGGTCTCGCCCGAGCGATGCGAGATGACAGCCGTGTAGCCGGCCTCCTTCGCCATCTCGACGGCGTCGAACGTCTCGGTGAGCGAGCCGATCTGGTTCACCTTGATGAGAATCGAGTTGGCCACGCCTTCCTTGATTCCCCGCGCGAGAATATCCGTGTTGGTCACGAAGATATCGTCTCCTACGAGTTGGAGCTGCCCGCCGAGCGCCGTCGTAAGCTTTTTCCAGGTGTCCCAGTCGTTCTCCGAGCAACCATCCTCGATCGAGATGATCGGGTACTTCGCCACGAGCTGCCGGTAGAAATCGACCATCTGGTCGCCAGAGAGCTTGCGGCCGTCGGATTTCTTGAAGACGTATTTCTTCGACGCGGCGTTGTAGAACTCGGAGGCGGCGACGTCGAGGGCGAGCTTGACGTCCTTGCCGAGCCTATAACCGGCGGTTTTGACCGCGAGGGCGATGGCGTCGAGCGCGGCCTCGGTGGACTCCAGCCTCGGGGCGAAGCCGCCTTCGTCGCCCACGGCCGTCGAGAGGCCCTTCTCCTTGAGCACCTTCTTGAGGGTATGGAAGACCTCGGCGCCCATGCGCAGGCCTTCGCGGAAGCTGTCGGCCCCGACGGGCATGATCATGAATTCCTGGAAATCGATGGGGGCGTCGGAGTGCGCGCCGCCGTTCATGATGTTCATCATGGGCACGGGGAGCACCTTGGCGTTGGGGCCGCCGAGATATTTGTAGAGCGGCTGGCCGAGAGCGGCGGCGGCGGCGCGGGCGGACGCGAGGGAGACGCCGAGGATGGCGTTGGCGCCGAGCTTGGACTTGGTCGGGGTGCCATCGAGTGCGAGCATGGCGCGGTCGAGGCCGACCTGGTCGGTCGCGTCCATGCCGGTGAGTGCGGCCGCAAGCTGGGACTTCACATTGGCGACGGCGGTGAGCACGCCCTTGCCGAGATAGCGCTTCTTGTCGCCGTCGCGGAGTTCGAGGGCCTCGTGTTCGCCGGTGGAGGCGCCGGAGGGCACGGCCGCGCGGCCGAGGTGACCGGAGGCGAGGCGGACATCGACTTCGATCGTGGGATTGCCACGGGAGTCGAGAATTTCGCGGGCGGTGATGGACGTGATGGTGGTGTTCATAGGTAGGCGGGAAGCTCTAGGCGATAGGCGATAGGTTTGACAAGGGGAAGGCAAATTCCGCGGCGCCGCGAACGCGCGGCCGGGCGCATCGCGGGCATGCGGGCGGCCTGGCGGCGGCCATTGCCACGGCGCGGGCGCAGGTAGCCCGCGCCCCTGCGATCGTTTCCACGGTGTCCGGCCCGGCTCTAGGGCCAGGGTGTGCGGGTGTCACCGATGCGCTTGAAGAGGCGTTTGAACCAGCCGGGCGGCTTGGGCCGGAGCAGCTCGGGCACCGCGTCGAGGTGGCCGCTGCGCTCGGCGGTCCGGATCGGCGTGATGCCGTCGTAATTGCGGACGTTGAGCAGCTCGGCGGTCAGCAGTTCCGCCGGAATCTGGCGGAGGTAGCCGGCAAAGGCGGCAGCGTGAACCGCGGTATCGCCGTGATCGTTGCGCGTCAGGAGGAGGTCGACGGTAAGCTGTGCGGGAGGAATTTGGTTGAGCTGGCCGGTCTCGGCGGCGGCGTGAATGGCGGTGTAGCCCGATTTGCTGGCCAGGGTCAGGTTGTCGTGCACCAGCAGCTCGCGCGGGATCTGCCCGAGATGGCCGGCGATGGCGGCGGCGTGCAGCACGGTGTCACCGGCGGTGGTCTGTTGGAGCAGGTTGTCGCGGGTAACAAACTGGCGTGGAATCTGGTCGAGGTGGCCGTTGAGCGCCGCGACGTGATAGACGGTCTCCCCGCTGATGTTGTGTTCGTTGAACAAGGCGGCGGTGAGGAGGGCGGGCGGCACCTGGTCGAGCGTGCCATTCTCGGCGGCTTCGTGGAGCAGGGTGTTGCCGAGCTCGGTCTTGAGCGTGATCACTTCGTCGGTCAACAGGCCGGCCGGGAGCTGGCTGAGATGACCGTGCGCCGCGGCCACGTGAAAGACGCTGTAGCCGCTATTGCTGCGGGTGAGCAGGAACTCGCGCGTGAGGAGCGCGGGCGGCACCTGGTCGAGGTGGCCGGCCTCGGCGGCGTGGTGCAACGGGGTGTAGCCCGACTCGTTCTTGCGCAACAGCGTCGCCGCCGTCAACACGGCGGCGGGCAACTCGCGCAGCCGACCGTAGCGGGCGGCGATGTGCAGCGCGGTGGTGCCGGCCGCGTTGGGGGCAGTAAGATTCTCGACGGTGAGCTGGCTCACCGGCACCTGAAAAAGCGTTCCGTCGCGGGCGGCGGCGTGCAGATTGATTTGCTCCATGCTTCGGGCGACGAAGGTGATAGAACGGACATGAACCCGATGAATCAACCCAAATTGCCTGGGTGTTTTTGTCAGACAAAACCGGGGAAAATGACGCCTGAATGGATTTGCCAAGCCACGGCTGAAACGCACGATATCCGCCATGTCTAATGCTCCGGAGACCTCCGCCGTGGACGCCCCCCCAGAAGTGAGCAAGGATGCCGTCCTGATCATCGACGATGAAAGGCCCTTGCTGGAAGTCTATGCGGCGGCGCTCAGCCATCGCTTCGACGTGAGCACGGCCACGTCGGTGAAGGAGGCGGATGTGCTCCTTCGGCAGAAGAAATTCAAGGTGGTCGTCTCCGATCACCTCATGCCGGGGGGCAATGGGATGGGCTTCCTCGTGCGGGTGCGGGAGGAGTATCCCGAAATGCAGCGCGTGCTCGTCACGGCCTACATGAAGCCGGAAATGCTCCTGCGCAGCGTCAACGAAGCCGCCCTTTTCCGCTATCTCCTCAAGCCCATTTCGCTGGCCGAGCTCACCAAAGTCGTGCAGGAGGCCGCCAAGCTCCATGATCAGACCGTGCGGGCGGCGGCGGCGGGCTGACCGAAGTCATCATGAAGCCGGGCGAGCCTCAATCTATGCCGGCCGGCCGCGGACCGGTGCTGATGGTGGACGACGAGCCGGCGTTGCTCGACGCGCTGAAGCAGGGACTGGCGGTGGAGTTTGACGTCGAGACTGCGACGTCGGCGGCCGAGGCGGAAACCCGCATCCGAGCGCGGAGGTATGCGGTGTTGATTTGCGACCATATGCTCCCGGGCGAGGCCGGACTCGATTTTCTGGTGCGCATGCGGGAGCTGCATCCGGAGATGCGACGCATCCTGCTGACCGGCTACATGAATCCCGAGCTGATTTCGCGCAGCGTCGCCGTGGCGGAGCTTTCCGCCTGTCTGATCAAGCCGGTCCATGCGGCCGAGCTCGCTGAGGCGGTGCGCGCCGCGCTGGGCAAATAACCCCGCACGACCCGGATGCCCGGCCAAAATCCGCGCGGTGGCCCGGGCAAGATTTGCGCAGCGATTCTTAGCCCGTGCGGAGCGACGGCGGGTGGTTTCCGTTAGGGTGGGGCCATGCAGGCGCCCCTCACCATGCCGGCGGCTCTTCCGCGCCGCGTGCGATTGCTTCTGGAGATCGGCTGGGCGGTGATCGTCGCCAAGTGCCTCGCGGTGCCTTGGATGATCACCCGCTGGCAGATTCCGGTCCATCCGGGCTGGGTGATCGTCCCGACGCTAATGTTTGCGGCGCTGGTCACTTTCTTGGCATTGAAGCATCGGGAGCCGTAGACTCGAGCCCGATACTACATCGGTGCTTTGGCATGGGCGTGTTGCCTACCAACGACTTACACTAAGCCGCTGGTCTTTTGGTGAATGGTGGCCAGGTGAGCCCGTTGTACGCCAGTCCGCCAGGGTTCAATCCCGCTTCGCAGCCGAGATTTCGTCTCCCGGGCACCGAGAAGCCAGCGCAATTCCGCGGAGGAGGGGCCGGCGCAGGTGTAAAAACCGGGTCAACATCTGCGTTGACGTTTGCAAATCATACGCAGTAATAGAGGGCGAATTCCCGTAAATAAACAAGAAAATAGCCGGACCCAGCGTCCACCGAACCCCGAGTCATGAAGCCAGACCTCAGAATGCTCGCCATGGTCGGCCTGCTGGCCGGTTGTGCGGTCGGCGGATATTTCGCGGGGACACGCGGCGCCGACGGCATGGCGAAGGCAACCGGCGCGGG
>JBGOXZ010000079.1:0-9287 GCA_041479395.1 Opitutaceae bacterium | reverse complement strand
GACGGATTTTCATGAGGTGTGAGGGCGGCAGTCAGGTGCGGCAACCCGGGCCATGGCAGCCCTCGCGATCAAGCTATGCAACATTGCCATTTTCCAAATTTCCACGAGCCTGGCCACCCGGCCGGCGGATTTCACCGAGGACTATTTTTTCTCCGTCCACTCCGCGTTGAAGCGGTAGCGACCGGCGGCCAGCTGGCAGGTGACCCCGTCCTTGGTGCGCGCCACCTTGGCGACACCCGGCGCGCGATCGAGCGGCTTGCCGCTTTCCGTGATGCGCGCCTTGGGGGGAACGGGCAGCCGGGCGGTGGCGGTGGTGTTGGCGGGCACGATGACCTCCCAATCAAACCGGCGGGCGCCGGACCGCCAGGCGCTGGCAATCTCGCCATACGGTGACGCGAACCGGGCCCGCGCGGAGGAGAGATTCCCCCCGGGATGAGGCTGCAGCAGGATATGCCTGTAACCGGGCTGCTTCGGATCGACCTCAATGCCGGCCACGACCGCGTACAGCCATGCGCCGATGGCACCGTACGCGTAATGGTTGAAGGAATTCATGCCGGGGTCCTGGAAACCGCGGTCATGCGTCCAGCCGTCCCAGCGCTCCCAGGTGTGGTGGCGCCCTGCGTGACGGCGTAGAGCCACGACGGCCACTGCTTCTGGTGGAGCAGTTTGAAGGCGACATCGAGACGTCCCGCCGCCGTGAGGACGTGTGGCAGGTAGGGCGAACCGACAAAGCCCGTCGAGAGTTTCCAGCCGCGCTTCTCGATGTCGCTCACGAGGTCGGCCGCGACGCGGGGCCGAAGCTTGGCCGGCACGAGGTCAAAATGCAGCGCCAGCACGTACGCCGTCTGGGTGCCGCCGGCCACGCGGCCCTCCCGCGTGAGAAACTTGCGCTGGAACGCGGCGCGCACGGCATCGGCCAGCGCGGAGTATTTTCTGGCCTCGACCTTTTTGCCGAGGACGTTGGCCATGGCGGCCACCAGGCGCGCGCTGTGGGCGAAGAACGCGGTGCCGATGAGCTCCTTGGGCGTGCCGCCGTCGGTCTTGTTGCTGTCGTCGAGCGCGAGCCAGTCGCCGTAACCCTCCTCGCCGGGCGCGGTCCGGCAGCGGATAAGATCGGGATTGGCCGCCCGGAGTTCATCCACGAAACGTGCGCAGGTGGGGTAGTGCCGGTCCAGCAGGCGGCGGTCGCCGTAGCATTGGTAGATGGTCCAAGGGCAGATTGTCACGGCGTCGGCCCAGGCGGGGCCGCCGTCGGGCGGAAGATCGTCGGTGGCCGGCGCCACCGCCGGGTTGGTGCCCCGCTCGGTCTGCGCATCAGCCAGATCCTGCATCCACTTCCGGAAGAAGGCGGCGACGTTCATGTTGAACGCAGCGGTGCGGACAAACACCTGCGCGTCACCCGTCCAGCCGAGCCGTTCGTCGCGCTGCGGGCAGTCGGTGGGCACATCGAGAAAGTTCCCGCGCTGGCTCCATTGGATGTTTTTCTGGAGTTGGTTGATGAGCGGATCGGAGCAGGAAAATTCGCCGGTGGGCGTGAGGTCGGAGTGCAGCACCACTCCCGTGACCTCTTCGACCTCGACGTCCGGACCGTGCGTTTCCACTTCGAGGTAGCGAAATCCGTGAGACGTGAAACGCGGTTCGAAGGTTTCGCCGCCGGTGTCGCCGCGCAGGGTGTAATGGTCGGTCGCGCGGGCATTGCGCAGATTGGCGAGGTAGAGGTGGCCGTCCTTGTCGAGCATCTCGGCGTGGCGCAGCGTGAGCGTGGCGCCGGCGGCACCCTTGAGGCGAAGGCGCACGCGCCCCACCATGTTCTGGCCGAAGTCGTAGCGGCGCCGGCGGCGCTGGTGGCGCTCCGGCGCGTCGTTGATCAGCCGGGGCTTGAGCTCATGCAGGGCGCGGATCGGCGGGCCGCGCATGGCGTCGAGCGCGACGCCGTTGCCATTGCCCATCCGGGCCGGCTGCCAGCCGCGATCATCGAAGCCGGGCTTGTCCCAGCCGGGAAACTCGAGACGCGCATCATAGCTTTCGCCCATGAGCAGATCGCTTTCGATCAGCGGGCCGTAGGCGAATCTCCAGGTCGAGTCGGTGCCGATGACGTCGGAGCGGCCGTCGAGGTAATCGATCACGAGCTGCGCGAGGAACTTCGGCCGGTCGCCATACATCTGCCGGCCGCGCCAGGCGACGTGTCCGCAATACCAGCCGTCGCCGAGGATGGCGCCCAGGGTGTTGTCGCCCACGACGAGCAGCGGAGTGACGTCGAAGGCCTGATAGTGCACGCGCTTGCGGTAGTCGGTCCAGCCGGGCGCCAGTTGGAGGTCGCCGACGCGCTGGCCGTTGAGGCGTACCTCGTAGAGGCCGAACGCCGTAGCGTAGAGGCGGGCGCGGGTCACCCGGGCCCCGACAAAGAAGGTCTTGCGCAGGTAAGGCGCGGGGACGGTGGTCCAGCGTCCCCCGGTGAGTGTGCCGGCGATCCACTGCGCCTTCCAGTCGCCGCGTTCGAGCAGGCCCATCTCCCAAAAGGCGCGCTCGGTGGATTCTGTCACGCGGCCGCGTTCGTCCCAAGCTCGCACGCGCCACCAGGCGCGCTGGCGCGAGCGGAGGGGCTTGCCCGCGTAGGGCACGTGCAGTGAAGCATCGGACACCACCTTGCCGCTGTCCCACAGGTCGGGCGCGCCGCCCGGCTCGGACGACACGAGAAGCTGATAGGCGGTCTGGCGAGCGCCGCGCCGGTGTTCAGCATCGAGTCGCCAACTCAAGCACGGTTGGCGCTCATCAAGGCCGAGGGGATTCTCAAAGTACTCGCAACGCAGATGAACGGGACGACAAACTGCTTGAGACATGTGGGTTTTGGGGGCGAAAAGCGTGCCTGCCACCCAGCTGCCCGGCTGTGCGGCAAATGGCGGGAGGGGCGGACGATGGCAGCGTAAAAGCAAATGGTCGAGATTTCTGTGACGCGAACTGATGGCATAGGGGGTTCCCCTGAGGAGAGCACGGCCTCCGAACGCCGATATGTTCGAACGGATAACTTACCGACCAATAACGGCTTAGAGGCTCAATCTAAGCTGATGCCGCCGGTATTCCCCAAGGATCCCAGCTAGAACTTCTGCCGGACGGGCGACCAGCAGGTCGTGCGGCCGCCGACCACGGCGCGGACCAGCCGTGCCCCGGTGCGCGGGCAGCGGCCTCCGTCCTCCCAGCGATGATGGAACAGCCATGAATCGGGTATGTGGACGTTGAGCGCAGGCGGAACGCGATCGCCGCGGCCGGCGATGGTGACGAGCGCGCGGCGGCAGACTTGGCGGCATTCGCGCCACACGGCGCGCACTTCGGCGGGCGTGAGTGAGCCGCCGAGGCGCCTAGGATGGATGGCGGCGCGCCAGAGGATTTCGTCCGCCATCCAGTTGCCGATGCCCGGGAAACGCTCCTGCATGAGCAACGCCGCCTTGATGGGGGTGCGGCTGCGTCGGTGGAGAAAGGCGGCGACCGCCTCGACGCTGAATGCGTCGGATAGAATCGGCGGAGCGAGGCGCCTCCACCAGACGGGCGGTTCGCGACCAACGGAAAAATGGACGCGGCCGAACATGCGCGGGTCGGAGAACACGAGGCGGCAGTCCCGCAGCACGAGCACAAGATGGTCATGCTTCTGCGGCGCAGCGCCGGCGGAATCCACCCGCAGCTCGCCGCTCATGCCCAAGTGCAGGCCGAGCCAGCGGTCGCCGCTGAAGCGGAAAATCATCTGCTTGGCGGCGGCGGCCGAAGAGCGGAGCGTCGCCCCCGCGAGCTGGCGCACCAGGCTGCGCACGACGCACCCGCGGAACACCTTGGCGCGCGGATGCACCAGCACGGCGCGCACGCGTTTTCCCAGGCCGGGGTTCCACCGCTTGCGATAAAACTCGACTTCCGCGAGCTCGGGCATATGGCGACGGCGCTTACCCGAGTGTGGCCACAAACGCCGCCAAGTCATCGAACACCGGTACGTGGTGCAGGGTGACCTCGGACAGCGCGCGCGGATCCACCTTGCCCGTGCGCACGACGATGGGGTGGATGCCGGCATTGCGTGCGGCGTGAATGTCGGCTGCGCTGTCGCCCACCATGTAACACTGCGCCGGATCGAGGCCGTGCTGCGCGGCCATTTCGAGAATGAAATGGGGCGAGGGCTTGCGGTACACCGCGGGCTGATCCGGCGCTTCCGGGGCGATGCAAATCCCGTCAAAGACCGGCGGGGGCAGGCCGAGCAGCGCTTCGAGGTGGGCGTTGACGCGGTGGGTGTCGTCCATGGTGTGATAGCCACGGCCGATGCCCGATTGGTTGGTGAACAGGAAGAGCCGGTAGCCCAAGTCGCGGGCCCGGCGCAGGGCGTCGGCGACGCCGGCGATGAGTTCCACTCCTGCGGGATCGGCCAGATAGGTCTTGTCGACGATGAGGGTGCCATCGCGATCGAGAAAGAGCGCGCGGGCGGCGCGTTCCGGCGGGGTGGCGCGAGCTTTCCGTCTGGAGCCTGGTCCGCTCACGGCACGTGCGACACGTAGGCGACGAGCTCTTCCGGCGTGACCGTGGCGGTGCCGAGCCTGCCCACGACGACGCCGGCCGCGGCGTTGGCGAAATGCGCGGCGGTCTCCAGGTCGGCGCCCACGGCCAGCGCGAGCACTAGTCCGGCAATGGAGGTGTCGCCCGCGCCCGAAACATCGAACACCTCGCGGGCCGCGGTGGGGATTTTCTTCAGTACGCGGCCTGCCGTGCAGAGCAGCATGCCATCCTCGCTCAGCGTGATGACAAGGTGCCGCGGGCGGTAACGCTCGTGGATGCGGGCGCAGATCGCCTCCGCCGGAAACGGCTGCTGGGCGTCCCATTCGATGCCGGCCAGCTCCGCAGCCTCCCGGCGGTTGGGGGTGAGGAGGTCAAGGCCGGTGAAGTGGAGTTTGCGCTTCGGCTTGGGATCGAGCGCGATGAACTTGCCGGCGTCGCGGGCGAGCGTGGAGAGCGCGGCGATGAGCTCGTCCGTCAGCACGCCCTTGGCGTAATCGGAGAGGATCACCGCGTCGGCCGTCTGCACCTCGGCGCGCAGCCGCGCGGTGGCCGCGTGGGCGTCGATCGCGTAGCTCGCCGGCGCGGACTCGCGATCCAGCCGGCACAGTTGCTGGTGCTGCACAATCACCCGGGTCTTGATGATCGTCTGTCCCGCGCCCGGCAGATTGATGCTCCGAATGCCGCGCTTGCGAAGGACATCGGCGAGCTTGCGGCCGGCCTCGTCGTCCTGGATGCAGCCCGCGACCACGGCCTTGGCGCCCAGCGCGGCGAGATTGAGGGCGACATTGGCGCCGGCGCCGGCGGTGTAGGTGTCGCGCTGGATGTGCACGACGGGCACGGGCGCCTCGGGCGAAATGCGCGTGGCGTCACCCCAGATGTAATGGTCGAGCATCACGTCGCCGACCACGAGGATGCGGAGCCGGGTGATTTTCTTCAGCAGGGTGCGGGCTATGGCGGGCGAGATGGTGGACATCAGCGGATCTCCCAGTCGTAGTGATAATGGGAAAGGAGTCGGGCGCGGCCCGAGTTCACCTGCACCACGTCCTCGACGCGGCAGGCGCCGAGGCCGGGATAGTAAAGTCCCGGCTCCACGGTGACCACGGCACCGTGCTTCAGTTCATAATCAACCGCGCCCGAGATGCGCGGCAGTTCATGCACGGCGAGGCCGAGTCCGTGACCGGTGCCGTGGAAGAAACCGACGGAACCGCGCGGCGTGCGCCGGGTTTCGTAGCCCTGGGCCTTGAAGTGATCGGCCACGCGGTTGTGCACGTCGCGGCCGTTGACGCCGGCGTGGATGGCCACGAGGGCCAGCTGCTGGCCGGCCCGCACGGTGGCAACGAGCCGGCGCTGGGCGTCGGACGCGCGGCCGCGGAGGAAAGTGCGGGTCATGTCACCGTGGTAGCCGGTGGCGGTGATGCGCGGAAAAACATCGACGATGATGAGCTCGTGCGCGCGGAGCGGGCCGTGACCGCTCTCATGCGGATCGCAACCTTGGTTGCCGCCGGCCACGATGGTGTCGAGCGAGACACCGCCGGCGGCGAGGCAGGCGGTTTCGATGACGAACTTGAGGTTTTCCGACGTCAATTTACGGCTGTCGTGGTGGAGCCAGCCACCTTTGATGCGCGCCCGGCGCAGCAGGGCCTCGGCCGCGGCGATGCCCAGGGCGGCGCAGCGGTTGCCGGTGCGGATGGCGGCGGTCTCGGCGGGGCTCTTGATCTCCCGCCCGGGGAAGATCATGCCGACCGCGGGGATGAGCTTGAGCCCGTACCGAACGAGCTTGAAGGCCACGCCGGCGGGAAAGTCGTCCGGCACCGTGAAGGCGTGGATGCGGTAGTGCGCGGCGAGCAGCAGAATGACCTCGGCCGGCCCGATACGCCGGTCGGGCCAGCGTCTTCGCGCGTTCTCATGCCAGGGTTCGAGCGGCAGCACCACGTCAAATTCGGAGGTGCGTTTCACCCGCCCGAACTCGAGAGCGCCCACGGCGCACACCTTGCGGCGGCCGGCACGGAACGAAATGAAGGGGTCGGGGACGGTCACCCGGCCGAAATAGCGCTGGTCCGGATTGACACTCGAGTCGGCGTAGAGAAGCGGCGGAGGTTGCACCACGGTGAAAGCAGGGTTGAATTGCGGGCGATATCGCATTACCCACGAAACCCGCGGAAAACGCAAAGATGTTTTGGGCATTATCCAACCACTGGCGGCCGATCGGAGCGTGCGCACTGGCCGTGGCGCTGCTGGCGGCGGGCTGCGCGCGCAGCGCTCCGGAGAAAACCGCCCCGGCCAAGACGATCAGCGACTGGTTTGCCATCAAGGTCGGCGACCGGATCGTCCAGATGCAGCTCGCGATTTACCCCGCCGAAATGGCGCATGGCTTGATGGAGCGGCGCGACCTCGGACGCGACCAGGGCATGCTCTTTGTCTACCCCGCGCCGGTCCAGATGAGTTTCTGGATGCGCGACACGCCGCTGCCGCTCGACATCGGGTTCTTCAGTGCCGAGGGCGAACTGAAGGAGATCTACGCGATGCTGCCCTTCGATGAGACGTCCATCCGCTCGCGGGACACGCGCCTGCAGTTCGCGCTGGAGATGAACCAGGGCTGGTTTCACGACCACGGCGTGCGGCCCGGCGCGAAGCTCGATCTGGCGGCGCTGGGTGAGGCGCTCAAGGCGCGCGGCGCGACACTGAGGGAATTCGGGCTGCGGTGAGACGGGATTCTCCCGGCGATTGCGGCAGCCGATCTTTGAAGCAGAACTGAAGATTTCCGAGGGCACTGCTTCGCTGTCCGGTGGTGGGCGCTGCTCCGTCAGTGCCACCCTCAGAATCCTGACGGTTTGCGAACAGCCTCTAAACACGAGCGCACCGCACACCGATGCTGCCTGCCGCGGAAGGACTGGCAACCCAGGTGGCACGGGTCTCCTGACCCGTGATCTTCGAAACACGGGTCAGGAGACCCGTGCTACTCCGACAGCCGAAACGATGATGCATCGGCCGACTGTCGCCGGCGGTCGGGGCGCTCAGCGAAAATCGTCGTAGCCTGCGGCGAGACAAGGCGATAGTAGCACGACCATGAAAAAGATGATGCATCCGGGACGGATGGCGGCCGTGCTATTGCTGCTGGCGGGATCCGCCGCGGCGGGGGAGAACGGGGAGCAGGCGGCGCACGCCAACGCGGTGGTGGCGGCCGATGGCAGCGGCCAGTTCAAGACGGTGCAGGAGGCGATCAATGCCGCCCCGCAGCTCTGTCAACCGGGCCCCCGCTGGGTCATCTATGTCAAGGCGGGCACGTACCGGGAGCTGATCTACGTGCAGCGCGAGAAGCGGTTTGTCTCCCTTGTGGGGGAGGACCCCGCGAAGACGGTGATCACCTACGATCTGTACGCCAATGTTCCGGGCAATGACGGCAAACCCATCGGCACGTTCCGCACGCCGACCGCGTTGATCGATGCGGACGACTTCACGGTGGAGAACGTCACCTTCGAAAATGCCGCCGGCCCCAAGGGCCAGGCGCTGGCCGTCCGCGTCGACGGCGACCGCGTCGTGTTCCGGCACTGCCGCTTGCTCGGCTGGCAGGACACGATCCTGGTGAACCGGGGCCGACACTACTTCGAGGACTGCTATATCACGGGCCACGTGGATTTCATTTTCGGCGCGGCCACGGCGTTCTTCGAGAAGTGCCACCTTCACTGCCTTGGGGATGGATACATCACCGCCGCATCCACGCCGGATTCCCAACCCTGGGGCTTCGTCTTCGCGCACTGCCAGATCACGGGGGAAACGCCGGAGGCTCGAACCTACCTGGGCCGACCCTGGCGCGCCTATGCTAGCGTGGTCTTTTTGAACACGGAGATGTCCGCGGTCGTGCGGCCCGCCGGCTGGCACAACTGGAACAAGCCCGATGCGGAGAAAACCTCGCGCTACGCCGAGTTCAATAGCAGCGGACCGGGGGCGAATCCGGCGGCGCGCGTGCTGTGGGCCCGGCAACTGACCGCGGCGGAGGCCGGGGCGATCACGGTCGAACGCGTGCTGGGCGGCGCGGACGGCTGGAATCCGACGGGCGGAGGGAACTGACGCAGCTCACGTGATCAGGGCGACGATAAGGTCGCCCAGTGGCGCATGTAGAACGTGCCCTGTCGGCCATCAGAGCCGGGCCGCGCGCGTCATGGGTCTTCTGACCCATGACGGGAGTCATCACGGCTCGGGAGAGCCGTGCCACGCGGCCTGCCGGCAGGCCGCCGCCATTGTATCCTCCAGTGCAAGCCTCCTCAGGCGCTGGGCTGGATCCTGGGCACCAGCAGATGAAGGGCGAGCAGCGACAGCACGTACATCATGGACGCCCCGGCAAAAATCGTGACGTAGCTGCCGGTGGTTTTAAGCACATAACCGATCGACTCGGCCACGGCGGCCCCCGTGAGGTAGGAAACGAAGCCGCCCAGTCCCACGACCGAGCTGATCGCCTGCTTCGGCATCGTATCGGAGACGAAGCTGAAGAGGTTGGCCGACCACCCCTGGTGCGCCGATCCGGCGATGCCCACGATGATCACCGTCAGCCCGATGCTCGGCACGTAGGGCGCCAGAAACACCGGGACGACGGACACCGCGCAGAGCAGCAGGGAAATCTTGCGGGCGGCGTTGATGCTCCAGCCGCGGCCGATGAGTTTCCCTGCCAGCCATCCCCCGGCCACACCGCCGAATGCCGCGATGAAATAGAATACCGCCGTCCACCAACCGATTTGCTCCAGCGGGATGTGGTAACGCTTGTC
>JBGOXZ010000078.1:0-9358 GCA_041479395.1 Opitutaceae bacterium | reverse complement strand
GAAAGCTTGGCGCAGGCCGACCGCGCGGAGGTCTGCGGCGGAGAACGCTTCAAGGCGCCGTGACAGCGGCATGCGCTTGATTTGCCCGTAACTGATCTGCTGATCGCACGTCTTATCGCCTACCATGAAGCGCAGGATGATTCTCATTGTTCTATTGTTAACCTTGGCGGGATTCGCGACGTATGCGGCGGACTTGACTCCGGTCGCGCCTGGCCCGGATCAGTCGGCCCCGTCAGTGGCCAAAGCGCGCGCCAAGTCCGGGAAGCACCGGAAGCACCACAAAAAGCACCGGAAGCAGGGCGGCTCGACTCAGGCGCCATCGCCGGCCCAGCCGCCGAAAACCTGAGTGCGGATTGCGGGTCCGCCCTGCCGCGGGGGAGGGGACGTTGGCGGCTTTCGGTCGCGGCGCGGGGCCACGGACCTGGGGCGAAATCGAGGAGCGTCAGCAGCCGCATCTCTCGGTTGACTCGCCCCGCCGGGTTTGTTGTCGTGCGCCCATGTTCACGATCATCGGCGGCGATGGCAAGGAATACGGCCCCGTCACGGTAGAGCAGGTCAAGGCGTGGATTGCGGCTGGGCGGGCCAACGACCAGACGAAGGCCAGACGCGAGGGTTCCACCGAGTGGAAGCCGCTCGCCGAGCATCCGGAGTTTGCCAGCAGCCCGGCCGGCGCACCGCCGCCCGTCGCGGGTCCGGCTCCCGCCGGCCCGGTGGATCCCAAGGTTTATGCGGCGGATCTGATCGCCCGCGCGCCGAAACTTCGCATCGGCGATATGATCGGGGGGAGCTGGGAACTGCTGAAGGGCAACTTCTGGCCGCTGGTCGGTGTGACGTTTGTCGTCATGCTGGTGCAGGGAATCGCGAACGCGATCCCGATCCTGGGTGTCTTCGCGAGCTTTCTACTGACGGGTGTATTCATGGGTGGGCTCTACTTCTATTATCTGCGGCGGCTGCGGGGTGAGGCCGTCGAATTTGGCGACGCGTTCGCGGGCTTCACGCTGGCGTTCGTGCCCTTGATGCTCGCCGGGCTCGTGAGCTCCTTGCTGACCGGCATCGGACTGCTGTTGCTGGTGCTGCCCGGCATTTACCTGGCGGTAGCCTGGTCGTTCACCGTACTGCTGGTCATCGACCAGAAGCTGGAGTTCTGGACGGCCATGGAAGTGAGCCGGCGCGTGATCACCGCGCAATGGTGGCGGATGTTCGGGCTGATCATTCTGGCCGCCATAATCGGCATGCTGGGCGTGCTGCTGCTGATTGTGGGCGTGTTCTTCACCATCCCGATAACGATGGGTTCGCTCGTCGTCGCCTACGAGACGCTCTGCAATCCGCCGCCCAAGGCGCCGTGATTCTGCGCGCGGCCGACGCCGCGGCCGTCCGTCCGGCTCAGCGCAGCGGCAGGTTGCGCACGATGCCGAAGGCGAGGATGGCGGCGGCGCCCACCCAGATCACTGCGGGGCGGGGCGGTGACTTCGGCAGACCGTGGCCGCGCAGCAGCGTCAGCCCGGCATTGACGCCGAGCCACGCGCCCAGCGGCGTGAGGAGGACGGCGAGCGGGTTCAACGCCCAGGCTGCCGCCAGATGCCCGTGCAGCAATTCGTGGGTGGCCCGCAGGCCGCCGCAGCCGGGACATTTCAGACCGGTCGTCGCGTACAACCAGCACGCCGGGTAGAGCGCGTGATCGGCGGGATTAAACGCGAAAAGCAGCGCGCCACTCACCAGCGTGCCACCCAGCAGCAGCGCGCTCCAGACCGCGCTGCGAGCGGGCGGGCAGGGCTTTGGCGGCGGCATGACCGCGGTGGCGTCTATGACACGGTCGGTCAATGGAATTGCGACTTCACTTCAGGTTTGCCCAGCACCACCAGCGCCCAGATGCCGATGGGCAGGCCGATCAGGCAGCAGGGGGAGATACAGGGTACCATGGCCACGATGGCGGCGGTCAGTGCCAGGCCGTAGTTGGTCAGTTTTTGCATTCGGAGTGCGCCGAAGAGGATGAGCAGGCACACGACGATTCCGATGCCTCTGGCCGCGATACCCACCGGCCCCATGATCAGGCGGAACACGCGGGCCGCCTCTGGCGTCATTCCGTGCAGCGGCGGCGCAAAACCCATTCCGAAAACAACCCAGACAATGCCGATGACGCTGGCCGAAAGACCCAGTATTGCCGTGACGATCAGCCCAATGGCCGGTCCGCTGACCATTTCCATCGCTCGGGCCCGCGCCCCGGAATCCGTGCCGCCCGCGGCGCCGGGAGCTGCCGGGGCACCGATCGGGCCGGGGGCGACGAGGGGCGGCGGCGCGGCCAGCTCGTCCGCAAACTCAGGGTATTGTCCGATCGGCTTCCAAGTCGTCTCGCCGGCCGGCTGGGCCATCGTCTCTTGATTCGCCCGGCCTTCGCTGACCCATTTCTTGATTTGGGCAACGGTCACGGGACCGTATTCCTTGCCGTCCGCTCCAAGGATTTTGAACATGGCAGCCGTCTAGACGGCGCCGAGCCGCGCGGCAAGGCGTAAGCACAGGCGGCTCCGCCGAGAGCGGCGGCCGGCCCGGCCGGCCGTTCCCAATGGTCCGCCGGTTTGGCCGAACCTCAACGAACCCGAAGGGCTGCCGCCGCCGTCAGTCGAGCTGCGGCGCGCGGAATTCAAGGCCGTGCGCGTCGGCCACCGCTTTGCAGGTGATCCTGCCGGCCTGAATGTTGATGCCGCCGGCCAGGGCCGGCTGGAGCTGGCAGGCTTCGGCGAGGCCGTGATCCGCCAGCAGCTCGATGTAGCGGTGGGTGACGTTGGTGAGGGCCTGGGTGGCGGTGCGAGCGTAGGCGGCGGGCATGTTGGCCACACAATAGTGGGTGACGCCTTCCTCGACGAAAACAGGGTTGCTGTGCGTCGTCGGTCGCGACGTCTCGGCGCATCCGCCCTGGTCGATGGCGATATCCACCAGCACACTGCCAGGGCGCATCCGGCGGAGCATGTCGCGGCGAATCAGCCGCGGCGCCTTCGCGCCTGGCAGGAGGACCGCCCCGATGAGCAGGTCCACGGACGGGAGCAACTCCATCAAGTGGGCCTCGCTGGAATACAGGGTGTGGGAAGTGTGCAGGGTGATATCGAGGAAACGCATCCGCTCGAGGTCGACCTCGAGGATGGTGACGTCCGCGCCTAGGCCGATGGCCATGCGGGCGGCGTTGATGCCGGAGACGCCACCGCCGAGCACCACGACCTTGCCGGGCAGCACTCCCGGCACACCGCCCAAGAGCGTGCCACTGCCGCCGTTGTGCTTGGCGAGGAAGTAGCCGCCGACGAGGATGGACATGCGTCCGGCGATCTCGCTCATCGGTTCGAGCAACGGCAGGCGGCGGTTCACCTCGATGGTTTCGTAGGCGATGCCCGTCACACCGGACTTCATCAAGGCCTCCGTCAGCGTCCGGTCGGCGGCGAGGTGCAGGTAGGTGAAGAGCATCTGGCCCGGACGGAGCAGCGGGTATTCCTCTTGCAGCGGCTCCTTGACCTTGACAATGAGGTCGGCCTTTTCGAACACCGCGGCGTGCGCGGCGACCAGCGTGGCGCCAGCCTGGGCATAGTCGGCATCGGGGTAGCCCGAGCCGATGCCCGCCTGCTTTTCCACGACGACGGTGTGGCCCCGCTTGATGAGCTGGTAGGCGGCGGAAGGCACCAACGCGACGCGGTGCTCCTGCTGTTTGATCTCCTTGGGAAGTCCAATAATCATGATGCCGCAGTGTAGGCCTGCGGCGGCGGGAGGGAACTGGATTCTGGCGTGGCCGGCGCGCCGGCGCCACTCGCGCGAGACGCCTGCTTGTCCGGACCGGACGCCAGGCAGAAAAGCGAGACTCGCTCCGCAACGGAGCTCCCCGACAACATGTCAACTAATAGTTGACATGTCACGGGGGTGAAACGTCGAGGCGGCGGGCGGGGTCGCGGGCCCATGGCGCGCCGGCGGCGGGGATCCGGCCGCTGCCGACCGGCGCGCCAACCGCCCGTAGCCAAACTCGTGAGAGTTTGGAGTCGGCGGTAGCAGATGGCAGAGGCATCCGAAGCCGCGGCGGGCCCGGAAGTCCGTCCTCCACGCGATGCTGAGGTTAATCCGGTCCTGCCAGGAAAAATCTTACCGCTTCGCCAGCGAGCGGTTGAGGGCGCTGACGAGGGCCTTGATCGAGGCGAGCTCGATGTTGGTATCGATGCCCGCGCCGAAGAAGGTGAGCCCGCGCGGCATCTTGACCTCGATATAGGCCGCGGCGCGCGCCTCGGCGCCCTTGCCCAGCGAATGCTCCGCGTAGGAGAGCACTTCGAAGCGGGGCACGCCGGCGGTGCCCAGCGCGTTGACAAACGCATCGATCGGACCGTTGCCCGCCCCGGTGAGCTTGTGGGTCTTGCCCTCGTATTTGATCGTGGCCTCGCACCGGACCTCGCTGTCGCGCTCGGCGGTGCGAAAGTGCTCCAGCTTCACCGGCTGCTCCCGGGCAATGTATTCCCGGACAAAGGCCTCGTGGATTTCCTGGGGGGAGATCTCGGTTTTCTTCTCGTCGGCGAGGTCGTTGATGACGCGGCCGAACTCCTTGTGCATGGCCTTGGGCAGGCTGAAGCCGAACTCCTTTTCCATGACATACGCCACCCCGCCTTTGCCCGACTGGCTGTTGATGCGAATGATGGCCCGGTAGGTGCGCCCGACATCGGCGGGATCGATCGGGATGTAGAGCACGTCCCACGGCTGGCCGGGCTTCTGCGCGGCCCAGGACTTCTTGATGGCGTCCTGATGCGAGCCGCTGAACGCAGTGAACACGAGTTCGCCCGCGTACGGCTCGCGGGCCGGCACCTCCATGCGCGTGCAGCGTTCGTAGACGTCGCGGATGGCGTTGATGTCGCCGAAATCGAGACCAGGGTGGATGCCGTGCGTATACAGGTTCAAGGCGGCGGTGACGATGTCGAGGTTGCCCGTGCGCTCGCCATTGCCGAAGAGCGTGCCCTCCACGCGGTCGGCGCCGGCCAGCAGGCCGAGCTCGGTGGCGGCGACGCCGGTGCCGCGGTCGTTGTGGGTGTGCAGCGAGACGATGGTGAGGTCGCGCCGGGTGAGGTGGGTGCACATCCATTCGATCTGGTCGGCATGGACGTTCGGCGTGGCGTACTCCACGGTGGCCGGCAGGTTGAGAATGATCTTATTGGCGGGGGTGGGCTGCCAGACGTCGGTGACGGCCTCGCAGATTTCCAGCGCGAACTCGAGTTCAGTGCTGGTGAAGCTTTCGGGCGAATACTCCAGGCGCAGCGCGGCCCCGGCGGTCACCAGCGGACGGGTAAGCCGCTTCATCAAGTCCACCGCGTCGGTGGCGATTTTCACCACCGCCGGTTTGTCGGCGGCGAAGACGTACCGGCGTTGCGCGGGCGACGTGGAGTTGTAGAGGTGGAAGATCACATTCTTCGCTCCCTCAATCGACTCGACGGTGCGGCTGATGAGGTCCTCGCGGCACTGGCAGAGCACCTGGATGGCGACGTCGGCCGGGATGCGGTTTTCCTCGATCAGGCGCCGGACAAAATCGAACTCGATCTGCGACGCGGACGGGAAGCCGACTTCGATCTCCTTGAAGCCGATTCGCACCAGCAGGTCGAAGAACTCGAGCTTTTCTTCGACATCCATCGGGATAGCGAGGGCTTGGTTGCCGTCGCGGAGGTCGACGCTGCACCAGACGGGGGGGCGGGTGATGGTGCGGCTGGGCCATTGGCGGTGGGGGAGGGAGACCGGCGGGAGCGGCCGGTATTTGGTAACGGGAGCAGGTTGCATGGAGGAAATATCGGGGATTAGCGGAAAATTGGGAGGGAGGGAAGAAAGACTAAAAGCGGCCAATCGCGGCACGACAGGCGGAGGTCGGCGCGGATGCGAGGCAGACAGGCGGACGCACGATCAACTGCTACGCAGCTCCCAGGGATCGTGCGTCTAGATAAGTCGAAGCGCCTGCGGGGGAAAATTCATCCGTGAAGCCGGAAGTAAGGCGGCGGGCCCCGGGGGTGTCAAGCGGCGGAACCGGCGGGTAGTGGGTCAGCGTGCTGCGGGAGGCGCTTGCTGGTCCGCCATGACGCGTGCGTCGGTGGGATGGCCCATGCTGTTGCCTATCGTCTTCACTGTGTCGGGGATAAGGTCCAAACCTCGACCCGGGCCGGTCCTGTGCAGATGGTGCCTCACCCCGAGGCGGGCGAGAGATTTGCCTTGGGCACCGGACCTGCCGGTGTAAAAAGGAGGTCGTGTTCGCGCCGCCACCAGTAACCGGGCATGACCAAGCAGCGTCTCTGATTGCATGCATGACGCTGGCCCCCAACATTTATGGCTGAAGAGACGTTCGACCTCGCCGCCTGTCTCGAACGGGTGCGCCAGCGCGATCAGATCGCGGCGCGGGAACTCGTCGACCACCTTTATCCACTCGTCATCCGTATTGTGCGCTCACACCTGCCGCGTCGCGTCGCGGAAGAGGATCTGGCGCAGGATATCTTCCTGAAAATGTTCACCCGCCTGGATCAGTACAAGGGAGCGGTGGCCTTCAGCCACTGGGTGTCGCGCATTGCGGTGACGACCTGCATCGACCAGCTCCGCGCGCAGAAGCGCCGGCCCGAATTCCGCTGGGCCGATCTCTCCGAGAAGGAGGCCGAAGTGCTGGACTCGGTCCTGACCAGCGAGGGCGAGGTGGCGGCCAATGACGCGTTCGCCGCGCGCGAGCTGGTGTACAAGCTGCTCAGCCAGCTCAAGCCCGAGGACCGGCTCGTCTTGAAGCTGCTCGATCTCGAGCAGCACAGCGTGGCGGAGATCAGCGCGATCACCGGGTGGAATCCCTCGCTCGTCAAGGTGCGCGCCTTCCGGGCAAGAGGGAAATTGAAAAAACTTTTCGAGGAGTTACAACGGAAGGAACGATCATGAAGGACTTCGATGCCCGATGGCAGCGGCTGGTCACGGCGGCCCGGCAGGCGCCGACCGCGGATGACGTGGTGACCCCGTACGGTTTTGCCACGCGCATCGCCGCGCGCGCGCTCGGCGAACCGCAACGGCCGGCGCTGCTGGCCGTGTTCGGCCGGTTCTCGATCCGCGCGCTCTGGGTGGCCGGCCTGTTGATGATGGCCAGCGTGGCGGCCAATTACCTGGCGTTTGCCGGCAACGAGGACGATGAGCAGAACCTGCTCGACCCGGTCTCCGAGGTCCTCGCCGCGTCATGAACATGAACAAGCCGTGGCAAGTCTGCCTCGTCCTGATCGCCATTTTCGCCGCCGGTGGCATCAGCGGCGGGCTCGTCGCGTATCGCGTGGCGCGGAGGAACGCCGCCCGTCTCCCGACGCCCGAAGCCTGGATGGCGCGGCGATTCGACCAGATGGCGCGGGAGTTGAGCCTCACCCCCGGGCAGAAGGCGCGCATCGAGCCAATATTGAAGCGCGACATCGAGGAACTCGGGAAACTGCGCCGGCAGTGGTTTCGGACGTCACGGGAGATCCTGGAACGCAAGGAATCGGAGATCGCCGCAGAGCTTACCCCGGAGCAGCGCACGAAATACGAGCAATTTCTGAAGGAGCGGCGGGAGCGCTTCCGGCGGATGACGCCGGAGCAGCGGGGGCCGACCGGGGCGGACGACGAGCCGCCGCCGCCTCCTCCTCCGACCGAAAAGGCGCCCCGCACCTGAGGCGGTGTGCGCCGCGGCAGGCGCCGGGAGGCATTGCGGGCTTGCGGGTGGACGGGCCGGCTGGTTTTCTGCGCACCATGGACCAACCACTGGCGGGCAGGAAGATCATCCTGGGAGTGACCGGTTCGATTGCGGCCTACAAGGCCGCCGATCTCACCAGCAAACTGTGCAAACTCGGGGCGGAGGTGACGCCGGTGATGACGGCGGCGGCACAACGGTTCATCACTCCGCTGACCCTGCAGACGCTGGCGCGACAGCCCGTGGCGACCGATCTCTGGGACGAAGGCAATGGCTGGCGGCCGGGGCACATTGAGCTGGCCGAGAAAGCCCATTTGCTGCTCGTGGCTCCGGCGACGGCGGACGTAATCGCGCAGTTCGCCGCTGGGCTGGCGCCGGATTTTCTGAGCTCGCTCTATCTCATGGCGCGCTGTCCGGTGCTGATGGCTCCGGCGATGAACGGCAAGATGTGGACGCACCCCGCCACCGTGGCCAACGTCGCTGCGCTGAAGGCGCGCGGCGTGGAGTTCATCGGCCCTGAGGAAGGCATGCTCGCCTGCGGCTACGAGGGCATTGGCCGCCTCTGGAGCGTGGAGGGCATCGTCGACCGGGTCATCGCACTGCTCGCCGGCTGATCAAGCCACAGGGAAAGGCTTGAAGGGTGGGGAGCCGTGCTCCTGTCGGCCCTCCGCACAGATGAATGACGTGGGCGCGGCGGTTGCAGCGCGCCGATTTTCCGCCGGGACACCGGGAGCCGCGCCACGACCTCACTCGCCGTGTTTTCGCCCTTTGGCGATGCCGTCCTTGATCCGCTTGATGTGGCCCCGCCCCATGCCTTTGACTTCGCAGCCCAGTTCGAGGTAGCGACGGATCCGATCGTCGTCCAGGATGCAAAAGCAGTCCACGAGCGCAAAGGGCCGGCCGACGCTCTTGAATACCTTGTCGGGGTCGAGTTGGAGATACGGCTCGTGGCGCACGGCGAGGACGATCGCATCGACTCCGTTCATCGCGGCCCACAGATCCTTTTCGATGCGGAGATCCTTGAGCGGTTCCTGGCGGTGGAAGAATCGCGAGGCGCTGTAGCCGGGCTGAGGGTAGGTGTCCTGCGCTTCGAACTCCCACCAGTGATCCAGGTACGGGTCGTGCACCCGGACGTCGGCGCCCATTTCGGTGAGCTTGCGCACCATGATTTCCGATCCGCTGTAGCGGGTGTCGCCGACGTCCTCCCGATAGGCGGCGCCGAGGAGCAAGATCTCGGAGGCGGCGAGCGGCTTGCCCATGTTGCGGAGGGCATCGCGCACCAGCTGCGGCGCATGGAGCGACCGGGTGTCGTTGATGTCGATGGCCATCGGCGTGATCTTGAAGATCTGGTCCTCCCAGCCGAAAACGTGTTTGTAGGCCCAGAGCCCGAGCCCGCCGTCCTTGGGCAGACAATAGCCGCCGATGCCCGGGCCAGGGAACAGCATGTTCGAGTGCGTGGGCCGCACCTTGATCGCCTCGATGACCTTCTTCAGATCAACGCCGTTGCGTTCGGCGAAGAGCGACCATTCGTCCATGAACGCGAGGATCGTGGCGCGATAACTGTTTTCCACGATCTTGGCCGTCTCGGACTCGATCGGCCGGTCCAGGACAGTCAAGGGAAATTTTTCGGTATTCAGCACATCGGTCAGGAAGCGCACCACGCGGTCCCGCGCGGCGTCATTG
>JBGOXZ010000077.1:0-9363 GCA_041479395.1 Opitutaceae bacterium | reverse complement strand
TCGCGCGTTCCCGGGCCCGGTGGCAGAGGCGCCATCCCACCGATTCGCTGGACGACGAGTCAGAGGCGTGGGGTGGCGAATCCCACGGAAAAACCGAATCGTCCCCGGCCGATGCCACGTTGACCGCGGAGATCATCGCGGCCGTGAAGGCGGCCGTGGCCGCGCTCCCGCCCGATCTGCGCGAAGCCGTCATTCTGTCGGAATACGAGGACAAGTCGCACGCCGAGATCGCGCTGATTGCAGGAACCACGCCCAAGGCCGTCGAGACCCGCCTCTATCGCGCCCGCCAACACTTGCGGAAGGCGCTGGAAAAGCACCTGCGGGCATAGGCCCGCCGCGGCCCGCCCGCTGCAGCCGCGAACCGGCCCACGCGCCCGGCCGATTTGCGGAAAGGCGCCATTCATTGATAGTTGTGTCCTCATGTCTCTCGTATCCATCAATCCCGCGACCGGTGGAATGATCCGCCGTTATCGGGAACACTCCTCGCGCCAGGTCACCGCGGCCGTCGACCGCGCGCACGCCGCTTTCCTCGGTTGGCGGCGTGTCCCTGTCGGCGATCGCGCCCGGCGCTTGCGCGCGGTGGCAACGAGGCTGCGGATCAATCTCGCCGCCCATGCGCATCTGATCACCCACGAAATGGGCAAGCCTCTCGCCCAGTCGCGCGCCGAGATCGAGAAGTGTGCGCTCGTTTGCGAACATTTTGCCCGGAACGCCGCGGCCTTTCTGGCCGATGAAAAGCCGCCGGGTGCGCCCGCCAACAGTTTCATCACGTTTCAACCGCTCGGCGTGATCCTGGCCGTGATGCCGTGGAATTTCCCGTACTGGCAAGTCTTCCGCGCCGTGGCGCCCGCGCTGATGGCTGGAAACACCGTTCTCCTCAAGCATGCCTCCAATGTCTGCGGATGCGCGCTTGCCATCGACTCGGTCTTTCAGGAGGCGGGCCTGCCGGCGGGAGCATTCCAGACCTTGCTGATCCGCGCCGACCGCGTGCCTGCGCTCATCAGCCACCCGCAGGTGCGCGCGGTCACCCTCACCGGCAGCACCGCCGCCGGCCGGCAGGTCGCCGCGCAGGCCGGTGCGGCGCTCAAAAAGTGCGTGCTGGAGCTCGGCGGCAGCGATCCGTATGTGATTCTGGCGGATGCCGACCTTGACCTTGCCGCCGAGGTCTGCGCGCGGTCGCGCCTGGTCAACAGCGGACAGAGTTGTATCGCCGCGAAGCGCTTCATCGTGGTGAGAAAGGTGCGCGCGGCCTTTGAACGGCGCTTCGCCGAGCGCATGGCTGCGCGGAGAGTCGGCCCGCCGGCCGATCCCGGCATCGACGTCGGTCCGCTGGCCCGGAGTGATTTGCGCGATGCGCTTCATACCCAGGTGCGCGCGAGCCTGCGCCGCGGCGCCCGGCTGCTGCTCGGTGGCCGGCCACTGCCCGGACCGGGCTGGTTCTACGCGCCCACCGTGCTCGCCGATGTGCAGCCCGGCATGCCCGCCTACGACGAGGAGTTGTTCGGGCCGGTCGCGGCCGTCATCCCGGTGCGCGATGAAACCGCCGCCCTGGCCGCGGCGAACACCTCATCCTTCGGGCTGGGCGCAGCCGTGTTCACTCGTGACCGCCGCCGCGGCCGCCGCCTCGCCGTCGAGGAACTCGACGCGGGACTGGCGTTCGTAAACGATCTCGTGCGCTCCGATCCAGCGCTGCCTTTCGGCGGAGTCAAGCAGTCGGGCTACGGCCGTGAGCTGGGTGTGTTCGGCATTCGCGAGTTTGTGAACGTCAAGACGATCGTGGTGGCCTGATCAGACTCGGTCCGTCTTGGAACAGACGGATGCGTGCAAGTGTCTGTGGATGTCACACATCCGTCACCTTCCATTTCGATCTCGTTTTGCAAAGGAGGAAAGGTACGCTTAACTTTTCCCCCATCTTACGGCCCTATTTCCGCATGCCCAAGCGCGCCTCCAGATCGAAGAACATGACCCCGGATTCCACGCCCGTGGCGGGAAACCCGCCGGCGGCTGCACCGGCACCAGTCCCCCAGCCGGTGAGAATGGCGTACTTCAATCGGGAACTCTCCTGGCTCGCCTTCAACCGCCGTGTCCTTGAGCAGGCGCAGAATCAGAACAATCCACTGCTCGAACGGGTGAAGTTTCTGGCGATCGTCAGCTCCAACCTCGACGAGTTTTTTGAAATCCGGGTGGCCGGCCTGATCCAACAGGTCGACAGTGGTGTCACCGAGCCGAGCATCGACGGCCTCGGCCCGCGCGAGCAGTTGCGCCGCATTCACTCGGTGGTGGCCTCGCTCGTCGACGACCAGCATCGCTGCTGGCACGAGCAGCTGGTGCCGGCGCTGGCGGAACAGAACATCCATTTCAAAACCGCGGATCAGCTGATCCCGTCGGAACTCAACTGGGTGAAAACCTACTTCCGCGAGCAGGTCTACCCCGTGCTCACGCCGCTCGCCGTCGACCAGGTCCATCCCTTTCCCCAGCTCGGCAACAAGACCCTCAACGTCGTCGTGTTGCTCGACAATCCCGAGACGCCCGACGTGGAGGGCTCCATGGCCATCCTGCCCGTGCCGCGCATCCTGCCGCGGCTCGTCAACATCGAGCCCGCCGGGCACGGACCGCAGCGCTATATCTTTCTCAGCGAGATCATCAAACTCTGCGCCAGTGAACTCTTCCCCGGCTACCGCATCTACGGCGCGCATGCCTTCCGCGTCACGCGCAACAGCGACCTCTACATCGACGAGGAGGAGGCGGAAAACCTGCTGAAAAAGATCGAGGAGGAACTGCGCAATCTCCGCCGCGGCGCCGCCGTGCGCCTCGAGATTGAAGAGGGCGTGGATGACCGGATTTTCGCCGCGCTCTGCGATCATCTCGGCCTCTCCCACGAGTACGTTTTCCGTCTGCCGGGGCCACTCAACCTCATGCGGTTGATGAGCCTTTACGACCTGTTGGACCGGCCGGAACTGAAATATCCGCCCTTCACGCCGGCGCATCCGGCCGCCCTGCAGCCCCCTGAGCACATCTTCGACGCCATCCGCGAACAGGACCTCCTGTTGCACCATCCGTATGAGTCGTTCACGCCGGTCATCGACTTCGTCGAGCAGGCGGCGCGGGATCCCCAGGTGTTTGCCATCAAACAGACCCTCTACCGCACGAGTGGCGACTCACCCATCGTGCGCGCGCTGATGGAGGCTTCCCGCAACGGCAAGCAGGTGACGGCGCTGGTGGAACTCAAGGCGCGGTTTGATGAGGCCAACAACATCCAGTGGGCGCGTCAGCTCGAGGAGGCGGACGTGCACGTCGTCTACGGCATGGTCGGCCACAAGATCCACTGCAAATGCAGTCTCGTCGTGCGGCGGGAGGCCCGCGGTCTGCGGCACTACGTGCATCTCGGCACCGGCAACTACAACCCCCGGACCGCCCGCCACTACACCGACTTCAGCTTTTTCACCTGCCGCGATCACATCACGCGCGAAGTCGCCAACCTCTTCAACTCGCTCACCGGCTTCGCCCGTTCGCCCGAGTTTCACCACCTGCTGGTCGCGCCCTTCAATCTGCACCCCCGCATCCAGGCGCTCATCGAGCGCGAAGCCGCCAACGCGCGCGCCGGCCGGCCCGCCCACATCCTCGGCAAGATGAACAACCTCGTCGACAAGGCGACGATCGACCATCTCTACGCGGCCTCGCAGGCCGGCGTGCCGATCGACCTCATCGTGCGGAGCACCTGCTGCCTCGTGCCCGGCATCAAGGGCCTCAGTGAAAACATCCGCGTGCGCAGCATCGTCGGCCGCTATCTCGAACACGCCCGGGTCTTCTGCTTCGAGAACCACGGTGGCGAGCCGCTCGTGCTCGCCGGCAGCGCCGACTGGATGCCCCGCAACTTCTTCCGGCGCGTCGAGGTGCTCTTTCCCCTCGAGGCTCCCGACCTCCGCCGCCGCGTGCTGGATGATCTCTTACCCTTGGAGTTTCAGGACAACGAGAATGCGCGCGAGCTGCGCGCCAGCGGCGCCTACCTCCCGGTGGAACGCCACAACGGTGAGCCTCCCTTCTCGGCGCAAACCGGCTTCATGGCTGCCGTTGCCCCCCACGGGTTTGTCGCAGCCCGGTGAGCTTCCGGTGATGGCGACTGCATCCCTCGATCATGCTGGCGCCCGCCGTCTGCGGGAGGGCCGATCCGCTCTGCCGCGGGTGATTGGGCTTTGACCCGCTGGCACAGCCAACCTACCATCGGCGCAATTCAATCAGCCCACCCTCGCTCCGCCTCCCGGCTGGAGCTGCGACCCATGAGCTTCGAGACATTGAAGATCCTTCACGTCGGCAATGACACCCAGGAGCACGCCCGCATCCGCGCGCTTCTGGGCGAGGTGAAAACAGTCAATTATGAAATCGACTGGGCCCGGAGCTCCGAGGAAGGCTGGCGGCTGGCGCATGAGGGCCGGCACGACGCCTGCCTCGTCGCCTATGCGCTGGGGCCGGACAACGGCATCAATCTGATCCGCCGGGTCCGCGCCCACGGCTCCGCCCCCGGACCGATGCTCCTCGTCACCGACACCGTCAACGAGCAGGTCGACATCGAAGCCATGGCGGCCGGTGCCGCTGATCTCCTGGAAAAGGACACCCTGAGCGCCGCCACCCTTGACCGCGCCATCCGCTACGCCATTCAGCGCCGGCGCATCATGGAGGACCTGAAGGACCAGGAGGCCCGGCTCAACCTCGCGCTGAGCGCGGCCAATCTGGGATTCTGGGATTGGAACCCGGCGACGGGCGAGCTCTACGTCACGCCTGAATACAGACGCATGCTGGGCTATGCGGAAGGCGAGGCGATGTTCTCCAAGCACACGGAGTGGCGGGACGCCATCCATCCCGACGATCGCGGTTTCGTTGACCAAGTCATCAAACGGCTCATGGACGGCGAAAAGGCGACCGCCAACATCTTTTACCGGCTGCGCGACAAGAACGGTGCCTATCGATGGATCCAGAGCCGTGCGACCGCCTTGCATGATGAGCAACAGCACCCCGTCCGCGTGTTCGGCATCAGCGTCGACATGACCGAGCAGAAACGGACTGAGGAGCGGCTCCGGGAGCAGGCCGCGGTCCTCGATCAGGCCAACGATGCCATCGTCGTGCGCGATCTGGATCATCGCGTCGTTTATTGCAACCCGAGCGCCGCGCGCTCGCTCGGACTGACCCCCGAGGAGGTGGTGGGACACACCGCCCAGGAGCTCGGAGGGTTCCCGCCCCAATATGACCAGGCCTGCGAGCACGTCCTGCAGCACGGAGCCTGGCACGGCGAGCTCACCATCAAGCGCCGGGACGGCAAAAGCATCGTGGCCGACACCCGCTGGACCCTGCTGCGCGATGATGCCGGGCGACCCAGGGCCGTGCTCGCCATCTACAGCGACATCACCGAGAAAAAGCTCCTCGAGTCGCAATACCTTCGCGCCCAGCGCATGGAGAGCATCGGCATGCTCGCGGGCGGCATCGCCCACGACCTCAACAACGTGCTTGCGCCGATCGTGATGGCGACCCAGCTCCTCCAGTTGCGCTTCACCGACTCCGACAGCCAGAAGTTGCTCAGCACCGTTGAGGCAAGCGCCCAGCGCGGCGCCGAACTCGTGCGGCAGGTGCTCACCTTCGCCCGCGGCCTGGAAGGCCAGCGCCTCCTCGTGCATCCCAAATCGCTCGTGCGCGATGTCGAGAGACTTCTCTCCGAGACTGTCGGCAAATCGATCGAGGTCGTCACCCATTTTGAGCCCGACCTGTGGCCCGTGTCCGGCGATCCCACTCAGCTCCACCAAGTGCTGATGAATCTCTGCATCAACGCGCGGGACGCGATGCCGCAAGGCGGCCGGCTCAGCCTTTCGGTGCGCAACGCGCGCGTCGATGAGCAATATGCCACCATGAGCCCGGAGCTGCGCCCCGGCCTTTACGTCGCTTTCGAGGTGCAGGACACCGGCCTCGGGATACCCACGGAAATCCGCCACCGCATTTTCGAACCGTTCTTCAGCACGAAGAAGCCCGGCAAAGGCACGGGACTGGGCCTTTCCACCGCCCAGACGATCGTCAAGAACCACGACGGGTTCATCTCCCTCGAATCCGAGATGGGGCGGGGCACGACCTTCCGCATCTTGCTGCCGGCCTCCGCCGAGACGGCCGCGGCCCGGGGAACCGCCGCCCCGATCCCGCCGCCGCGCGGCAACGGCGAAACCATCCTCGTCGTCGACGATGAAGCCTCCATCCTCAGCATCACCCGCCATGCGCTGGAGATGTTTGGCTACCAGGCGCTCACCGCCTCCAACGGTGCCGAAGCGCTGGCGCTTTTTGTACAGAAGCGGGGCGAGATCGCGGCCGTCCTGACCGACATGGCGATGCCGGTGCTCGACGGCGCGGCGCTGATCTACGCGCTGAGGAAGATCGATCCCGACGTGAAGGTCATTGCCGCGAGCGGCTTGAGATCGACCGTTCAGTCGATGGAACCATTCGGCCTCGGGGCCACCTCCTTCCTGGCCAAGCCCTTCACGGCCGAAACGATGCTCCATGCCATCCGGGCGGCGCTCGCGCCGCCCGATGCGAGCAAGGAAGCATCCGCCACCGCGCCCGTCGTCACCCCCTCCTGAGCCGGGAGACCGGGAGCGCGTGCGCGCGCGGACATTCGAACTGACCCGCGGGGTTTTGCTTGATCTGCCGCTCCTTTGGCGCAACCAACGGGGGCTCCTTCCCGGTTTGGCTCGCGGTGGGTCCGTCCATCGCGACATATCCCTTTGCCGATGAATCCCATCACCCCGATCCTGATCCACCCGACCTGCGGCGTACGGACGCCCCGTGCGGCGAAACCGGGTGTGCCCGCCGGAACTCGCTTCCGCGCCCTCGCAACGGCGGCGCGGATCCTGATCCCGGTGCTCGTCGGGTCAGCCCACGGGTTCGCTGCCGACACCTTCACGCGGGGTGTGGGCGCCTACCCGGGCGATCCCGCCGCCTTCAACGGGCCCATGCTGGTCCCGGAGACCCGGACCTACCGAAACATCGCCCTGCATCGCCCGGCGCTCGCGTCGAGCAATTATGATTACAGCCTGACGGCGCAGCTGGTCACCGACGGGATCATTGATCCCCGGTTGCCCCGCTGGCTGGTGTGCTCCTCCAGCGCGGAGGGCATCCTGCCCAGACACGAACGGGAACACCTCGTCGACCAGTATCCGGCCACGGGCATCGACCTTCCCGGCACGGGTGGATGGGTTCAGTTCGAACAGGCGGGCCGGTACGAACCTCGCGAGGTTGACCATATCGAGGTGCTCGCCTGGCCGCGCACGGAGGACACGCAACCCCAGCGCTGGAGTTGCGTGGTTGAGGGCTCGGACGACGGCAAGAACTGGAACGAGCTTGGACGTTCGGGCGACGAGGAAAGTCTCGCCAGCCCGGTTTTCTGGAGACCGAAGGTGCTCAAGGCCGCCTTCAACCTCCCCACCCCCGGAGCCGCGCGTTATTACCGGATTCATCTAGAAGCCCCCTCGGTGACCGGCTGGCGCGTCAACGACGTGAACACGTTCAGCCACGGCCGCCCGGTGCATCTCGGCGGGCCCTATGACTTCACCAGCGCCTGGAAGAGTACGGGCGGCGGCACCGAGTGGATCCAGGTCGATCTGGGGGCGGTCTGCACTTTCGACCGCGCCGCACTGCACTGGGTGCGGCGCGCCGTCGAGGGCGCCCTCCAGGTCTCGGACGACGCCGTGACCTGGCGGACGATCCTGCCGCTTGCACCCACCGCGGCCGACTATCCCCTAGCCCAGCCGGCGAGTGGCCGTTTCGTCCGCGTGCTGATGACGCGTCCGGCGTCCGCCGATGGCTACGTGTTGAGCGAACTACAGGTTTTCGGGCGCGGCGGCCCCATGCCCCGGGCCCAGCCACCCCTCGCGCCTCGCCCCGGCGAGCGTCAGGATCTCGGGCGCGGCGCCTGGCGCCTCCAACGCGATTCGCTGGTGACGCTGGGCGGCGAGGCGCTCTCCCAGCCCGGCGTGGATTGCCAGGATTGGCTGCCGGCCACCGTGCCGGGCACGGTGCTGGCCAGCTATCTCAACGCCGGCGCCCTGCCGGATCCCAATTTCGGCGACAACCAGCTGATGATTTCGGATTCGTTCTTCTACGCGGACTTCTGGTATCGCGACGAATTCACCGCGCCGGCGCCCGGCCCGGACGGAAAGGTCTGGCTGAATTTCGAGGGAATCAACTGGAAGGCCGACGTCTATTTCAACGGCACGCATCTCGGCCGCATCGACGGCGGCTTCACGCGGGCGCGATTCGCCATCACCGGGCTCGTGCGTCCCGGCGCCGCCAATGCGCTCGCCGTGCGCATCCACAAGCCCGCCACGCCCGGGAGTGCCCGCGAGAAGACCGCCGACGACACGGGCCCCAACGGAGGCGCGATCGGCGCGGACAATCCCACCTTCCACGCTTCCGCCGGATGGGATTGGATTCCGAGCATTCGCGGGCGCAACATCGGCATCTGGGCCGATGTCTTTCTGTCGACGACGGGACCGGTGACCATCGAGCGGCCGTTTGTCTCCACCACCCTGCCGTTGCCCGACACCAGCACCGCCGATCTGAAGGTCGAGGTCACCCTGCGCAACACCGCGCGGGAACCCGTGCGTGGGGTGCTGCACGGCGCGTTTGGCGAAATCCGCTTTGAACGCGCCGTCGAAGTCCCCGCGACCTCCACCACGGTCGTCCAACTCGATCCCGCCTCGGTCCCCGCGCTGCGCCTGCGCCATCCGCGGCTCTGGTGGCCGGTCGGCTACGGGGACCTGAGTCTTTACGACGTCTCCCTGTCGTTCGACACGGCCGCAGGCGTGCGGTCCGATTCCACGTCGTTTCGGGCCGGCGTGAAGCAGTTCACCTACGCCGAGGACCAGGGCGCGCTGAAGATCTTCATCAACGGCCGGCGGTTCATCGGCCGCGGGGGGAACTGGGGATTCTCTGAATCCAATCTGCTGTACCGCGCCCGCGAGTACGACGCCGCGGTGCGCTATCACCGCGACATGGGCTTCACCCTGATCCGGAACTGGGTCGGCCAAGTGGGCGACGACGCGTTCTTCGAGGCGTGCGACCGCGCCGGCGTCGTCGTCTGGCAGGATTTCTGGCTGGCGAACCCGCTGGATGGCCCGGATCCGGATGACAGCGCCATGTTTCTGCAGAACGCCGCCGACTTTATCGATCGCATCCGGAACCATCCTTCGGTGGGTCTCTACTGCGGACGCAACGAAGGCGACCCGCCGCCGGTCCTCAATGCCGGCCTGGCGCAACTCGTGGCCGCGCGCCAGCCCGAGATCCGCTACATCCCCAACTCGGCCTTTGGCCTGGTGAGCGGAGGCGGTCCCT
>JBGOXZ010000076.1:0-9474 GCA_041479395.1 Opitutaceae bacterium | reverse complement strand
GGCCACGGCCGATGAAGTAATCGACCTTGTATTTGCGGAAGAGGAATTCCACGCCTTTTGCCATCTGATCGGCCACGCCGCGTGAGCGCTGCATGATCTTGGCAAAGTCGAAGGTCACGCCCTGGGCGCTGAGGCCAAAGGTCTCCGCCTTCTTCATCTTCGCGTATAACTCGGCGCTCTTCAGCAGGGCCTTCGAGGGAATGCAGCCCCAGTTGAGGCAGGTGCCGCCGGCGCGCTCCAACTCGATGCAGGCAACCTTCCGGCCCAGTTGGCCGGCGCGAATCGCGGCGACGTAACCGGCCGGTCCGCCGCCAATCACAATCAAATCATACGTCGTGGTTTCAGACATGCCCGTGGTGGATTCTTCCCAAGACCGTCGCCCCGCCCTTCCCACCGGTCAAACGGAAACTCGCAAGCTGCCTTTGTTGGTCGTGCGCGATCACGCCGGACGCTCTATCGTCCAACTGCGACAAAAGCGCCTCCCAAACGGTCGCGTGGCCCTGAGCCGTTCTTCAAACCCCATGATTCCGGAATTTGTCATGCTGAGCGCAGCGAAGCATCCAGCAAGATGCCGCAGCGGGCTCCGGCGAGGCCCAACTGGATTCTTCACTCCGTTCAGTACCGAGCCGAAGGCGACATCAGCCATGACAATCCAGGTTTGGGGACACGCTCTGATCAAAGGCCGGAGGCTTTTGGGTGCTGGCCAGGCAGGAGGGGATCTCGAAATTGGCCGGTTTGCCGATGTCACGAGAGTCCATCCGCATGCTGCCCCGCGCTTCCGCCCGGCCGTCAGATGTCGATCACGTCGCCGGATTTCGGCGGTGGCGGGGATCGCGGCAACCGCCGCGTGCGGAGGAATCCGCTGAGGATGATATTGGTGAGGCTGACAATGAGCGCGCCCCACAAGGCGGCCCAGAAATCGCGCACGTAGAAGCCGTCGACCAGCCTCGAAACCGCGAGGAAGAGAAACGCGTTGATCAGCCAGATGCCCAGACCGAGTGACAGCAGCACGAACGGCAGCGTGAAAATCACCAGGAGCGGTTTGAGAATCGCGTTGAAGAGGCTGAGCAAAGCCACGACAACTAGCAGGGTCAGGCCGCTGTCGCAGGTGATGCCCGGCACGATCTTCGCGCTCAGGGCCACCCCCAGGGCGAGCACCGCCCACCGCACCAACAGATTCAAACCGGAATGCCTCATCAGTGAAGCCCAGCACTGTCGCCGCCCCGACCGGCGGAGCAATGAAAATCCTCATCGTCCAGGACCACCTGCGCAGCGGCGGCACGGAGCGCCAGTCGATCCTCCTGGCGCGCGCCTTCACCGCGGGTGGTCACCCGGCCACGCTGGTCACCTTTCGTCCCGGCGGCGCTCTCGCCAGGGAGCTGGCCGGCGTCAGCCACCGGGCCTTGACGCCCTTCGACCTCGGCCTCGACTGGTTTGCGCCGGCACTGCTGCGCTCGGTCGGCGCCCTCGCGCCTGACGTCGTGCTGTGCATGGGCCGCATGGCCAACTGCTACGCCGGCTTCATCCAGCAACGGTTTCCGCGCGTCGTGGTGGTCGGCACCATGCGCACCGGCAAGCCGTTGCCGTTCCTTTTCCGCCGCTCCCTGCGGCGGGTGCGGCACGTCGTCGCCAACAGCCATGCCGCCAAGCTGACGCTGATCGAAACGCTGGCTCTTCCGCCCGGGAACATCACCGTCATCCACAACTCGCTGGTCTTTCCGGCCGCGACGGCGCTGGAACGAAACGAGGCGCTGCGCGTCGCTCACGGCGCCGGCCCCGCCACCCTCGTGCTGCTTTGCGTCGCGATGTTCCGTTCGCGAAAGAATCAGCGTGAACTGATCGAGATCGCCGCCGGGCTTCCGCCGGAGCTGGACTGGCAGCTTTGGTTCGCGGGTGACGGCGAAACCCGCGCTGAATGCGAGCGAATGGCCCGGGAACGGCAGCTCGGGCGCCGCGTGAAATTTCTCGGCTGGCAGCGCGATCCCAGCCCGCTTTACCGGGCGGCGGACATCGCCGTGCACGCCTCGCGGAGCGAATCCCTCTCGAATTTCACGATCGAGGCCCAGGCCCACGGCCTGCCTGCGGTCGTCTACGATGCGCAGGGCATCGGCGAGTGTTTCCTGCCGGGTGAGACCGGTTTTGTCATCCCCCGCGGAGATCGGGCGGCGTTTCGGGGAATCATCGACCGGCTGGCGCGCGCCACGTCGGCGGAGCGTCAGGCCCGCGCCGAGCGCGCCCGCGTCTACGCCTCCCAAACCTTTGATCCGCAACGGCACGTGCGCGACTACCTCGAGCTTTTCGCCCGGCTGATTGCCGGGAGCGGCTGAGTGGCTGGCCGCAGGTGACCCGCTCGCGGCCGTTTTTTCGGTCACCGGCGATTTCCGTCCGGAGCGCTCGGCCGCGGCCGCGAGGCGGAGTTTGCTTTTCCTCCAAGGGTGTCCATCGGTTGCGTCTGTGGTTAAGAGCAACACGAGCGATTGCATCCGGCTCCGCGGTGTCCGCCAGAACAACCTCAAGGGCTTCGACCTCGATCTGCCGCTGGGCAAGTACATCGTTGTCACCGGCCTGAGCGGGGCGGGCAAGTCGTCGCTCGTCGTGGAGACCCTGCACGCCGAGGGGCAGCGACGCTATGTCGAGACGTTCAGCGCATATACGCGCCAGTTCCTCGAACTCCTCGACAAGCCCCGGGTCGACGCGATCGAGAACATCCGGCCCTCCATCGCCATTGCCCAGCTCAACACGGTGAAAACCTCGCGTTCAACCGTGGGCACGATGACGGAACTGACTGATTTCTTCAAAGTCTGGTTCAGCCACGTCGCGGAGTGCTTCGATCCGGAGACCGGCGAGAAGATCGAGGATGACAACCCGCAAACGATCTGGGCGAAAATGTCGGCTGCGCATGCCGGCCGCCCGGCGGTCATCGCCTTCAAGGTCGCCAAGCCGGACAACCTGAGCTGGCCGGAGATCCTCTCCAGCCTCAAGGGCCAGGGCTACAATCGCTGCCTGGTGGCGGAACGGGACGGAAGCCTGGTCGCGGCAAAAACCGAAGAGCTCCTCCGCAAGCCCCCGTCTTTCGACCTTCGGCGTTCGACGCATCTTTTCATCGTCCAGGACCGCGTCGCTCTCTCGCTCGAAAACAAAAACCGGTTCCTCGAGGCGGTCGAAACTGCGCTGCATTTCGGCCAGGGAGAAGTCCGGCTCTTCGTCGGTCCTGCCGCCGGCGGCGCCGGTCAGCCATTTGCGGAGGTCGGCCACTATTCGCGCGGACTGCACTCGCCGAAGACCGGCCGCACCTTCCGCGCCGCCACGCCCCCGCTGTTCTCCTTCAATTCGCCGCTGGGCGCATGTCCGCACTGTCGCGGTTTCGGCCGCATCATCGATGTCGACTACCGCCTCGCCATCCCCGACCACTCGATCTCCCTCGACGACGGCGCCATCAAGCCGTGGGAGGGGGAGATTTATGGCGAGTCGAAGAAGGATCTCTACGTCTTCGCCCGCCAGCGGAAAATCCCGACCGACGTGCCTTTCGTCGCTCTCACGCCGGAACAAAAGGACTTCATCATCAACGGCGATGTTGATTACGGCAAACCCGGCCGGGAATGGCCCCACGCCTGGTATGGCCTCAAGGGGTTCTTCCGCTATTTTGAGACGAAGACCTACAAGATGCACGTGCGGGTGTTCCTCTCCCGCTATCGCGCCTACAACACCTGCCCCGCCTGCGGAGGTGCGCGTCTCCAACCCGAAGCGCTCTGCTGGAAATGGCGCGGGCACACCCTTCCCCAGCTCTACCAGCTCGCCGTCTCCGATTTGCTCGCGTTGGTCGAACCCGCCCAGCCGAAGGCCCCGGAGGCCAGGCCGCGCGCTGGCGCCCATTCCGCCGATCTCGCCGGCGATTCCATTGTCACGCGTCTGCGCTACCTCCTGCAGGTCGGCCTGGGCTACCTCACCCTGGGCCGCTCCTCGCGCACCCTGAGCGGCGGCGAGGTCGAGCGCGTCAACCTCACCTCCTGCCTCGGCACCTCGCTAGTCGATACGCTCTTCGTACTGGATGAGCCCAGCGTCGGGCTGCACCCGCGTGACATCAATCGCCTCATCGGCATCATCCGCTCCCTCACCGATGCCGGCAACACCGTCATCGTCGTCGAGCACGATGAGGCCCTGATCCGCGCCGCCGATCACGTGGTCGAGGTCGGCCCCGAGCCGGGCGGGCGCGGCGGAAGCATCGTGTTCCAGGGATCGGTCGACGCGTTGCTGCGCACGCCCGCCAGCCTCACCGGCGCCTACCTCGCGGGACGGCGGCAGATCGAAGTCCCGCCTCAACGCCGCCCGGTGATTTGTCGTTCTGAGCGCAGCGCAGAATCCGCTCCGACACTTTCTCCGCCTTCGACCGGATCCCCGGCTCCGCCCGGCGTGACAGAGCGGTCCGTGCAGTGGCTGGAATTCCGCAACGCCAGCAAGCACAACGTGGCGGGCCTGACATTCCGCCTGCCCCTCCAACGGCTGGTCTGCCTGAGCGGCGTTTCCGGCTCGGGCAAATCCACGCTCCTCGACAATGTCATCCATCAGGGCCTGCTGCTGCAGCGTCACCAGCTGGCCGAGGATCCTGCCTCGATCGAGGCGATCCACTCCGACCTCGAGCTGAGCGAGATCGTGCTCGTCGACCAGTCCCCAATCAGCCGCACGCCACGCTCCAACCCCGCGCTCTACGCCGAGGCCTGGGAACTCATCCGCGAACTCTACGCCGCGACGCCTGCGGCGCAGGCGGCCGGCTTCAGCGCCGGCAGTTTTTCGTTCAACAGCGGCGATGGCCGGTGCGACCATTGCCAGGGGCTCGGCTACGAGCGCATCGAGATGCAGTTTCTTTCCGATGTATTCGTGCCGTGTGCGGTCTGCGAGGGCCGTCGGTTCAAACCCGAGGTGCTCGCCATCACCTGGAACGACCGCTCGGTCTCCGCGTTGCTCGGCACCACCATCAGCGACGCGCTGCCGCTCTTCGCCGAACACCCGGCCATCAGCCGGCGGTTCGCGGCCTTGGAAGAAGTCGGCCTCGGTTATCTCACGCTCGGCCAGCCGCTCAACACCCTCAGCGGCGGCGAAGCTCAGCGCCTCAAGCTCGTCCGCTATCTCGGCGGCTTCGCCAGAGACCCTGTAGGTCGGGCTTTACGCCCGACGGAACAACTCGATGTCGGGGATAAACCCCGACCTACAGGTGACCCCGCCGGAGCGTTGCTCCTCCTGGACGAACCTACCACCGGCCTCCACCGGCACGATGTGAAGCGCCTGCTCGACGTGCTGCAGAAGCTCGTCGATCGCGGGCACAGCGTCGTGGTCATCGAGCACAACCTCGATGTGCTCAAGTCGGCCGACTGGATTCTCGAGGTCGGCCCCGAGGCTGGTGCCCAGGGCGGACGCATCGTCGCCGCCGGCTCGCCGGAGGACATTGCCGGTGCCGACACCGCCACGTCGCCGTTTCTCCGCGCCGCGCTGGAGGACGGTTCGGCGTTCACGGTTCACGGTTCACCGTTGCTGGCTGCGGAGGACTCCGCGCCCTTCGAATCCATCCATGAGCCGAAAACCGTGAAGAGGGAACTCACCATCGTGGGTGCCCGGGAAAACAATCTGAAGAATCTTTCCGTCTCCATTCCCCACCACGCGCTGTCAGTGGTCACGGGTGTCTCCGGTTCGGGCAAGTCCACGCTGGCCTTTGACATCGTCTTTGCCGAGGGCCAGCGCCGTTTCATGGAGTCGATGTCGCCCTATGCGCGGCAGTTCGTCGAGCAGCTGCCGCGCCCGGCCATCGACCGCCTGGACGGCATCCCGCCGACCGTCGCCATTGAGCAGCGCGTCACGCGCGGCTCGCGCAAGTCGACCGTCGCCACGATTACTGAGGTGGCCCAATACCTCCGCCTCCTCTACGCGCGGCTTGGGGTGCAGCATCACCCCGAGACCGACCGGCCCGTCACGCCGCGGTCCCCCGCGCAGCTGCGCCTGCTGCTCGACAAGATTCTCGAAGCACCCAGGGCCCGCGGCGCGGCGCACCTCTACCTCTGCGCGCCGCTCATCCGTAGCCGCAAGGGCCACCACCAGCCGATCGCCACGTGGATCGCCCGCCGGGGCTATGAACTTTTGCGCGTCGACGGCCGCGTGCTCCCGGTCGACAGGTTCCAGAAGCTCGACCGCTACAAGGAGCACGATGTCGAGGTCGTCGTGGCCGACATGAAAGCGCTGACCGCGGGCCGAAGATCCACCCTCCAAGGACGAAAGCCGGGCCATCAGGCCATTGCCTCCCGGCGCGCGACCTTCGACGCCATGGCCGAGGCGCTTCATCTCGGCAAAGGCACCTGCTTCCTGCTGCGGCCCGACGGGGAGATCCTTTCGTGGTTCTCGACCACGCGCACCGACATTGAGACCGGCGAGTCCTTCCCGGAACTCGACCCGAAGCACTTCTCCTTTAATTCGCCCAAAGGCTGGTGCCCCGCCTGCCGCGGTCACGGCCGCATTCAGGACTGGATGCTGGAGCCCCGGGAGGACGATGAACTGCCGCCGGAGATCGCGGACCTCACTCGGAAAATCGACGCCGGAGGCGATGGGAGGGCGGGCACCCTCTGTCCGTCCTGCCAGGGAGCGCGCCTCAACCGCGTCGCCCGGGCGGTGAAGCTGCACTTTCGCCGGGGCCCGCCGCTCTCGCTGCCTGCGCTGCTGCGGCTGGCGCCCGCCGAACTCCTCGCCCGCCTGCGCCAGCTCGCCCTCGACGCCCGCGGCCGCGCCATTACGCGGGACATCGTCCCGCAGATCGAGGAACGACTGAAGTTTCTCGAGCACGTCGGCCTCGGCTATCTCTCGCTCGACCGCCCGACCGAAACGCTCTCCGGCGGCGAGGCCCAGCGCATCCGTCTGGCCGCGCAGCTCGGCTCCAATCTTTCCGGCGTGCTTTACGTGCTCGACGAGCCGTCCATCGGACTGCACGCACGCGACAACCAGCGGCTCATCGGCATGCTCGAGGCGCTCCGCGACAAGGGCAACACCCTGCTGGTCGTGGAGCACGACGATGCCTTCATGGAGCGGGCTGACCGCATCATCGATCTCGGTCCAGGCGCCGGCGTCCACGGCGGCGAGCTCGTCGCCTGCGACACACCGGCCAACCTCAAACGCAACCAGCAATCGCGGACCGGCCTCTATCTCGAGCGCGGCATCCGCCATCCCGTGCGGGGGGAATACCGGACACTGGGGGCCGAAACGCAGAAAGACACCTGGTTCGCACTGACGGGGGCGCGCTTCCGCAATCTGCGCTCCGTCCACCTGCGCCTCCCGCTCGGGCGCCTCATCATGGTGTGCGGTCCGTCGGGCGCGGGAAAGTCGTCGCTCTTTGGCGATCTGCTCCATCCCGCCGTGGCCTGTGCGATTCAACACCGGAAGCCTCGGCTCACCGGCCGCGAGTTCGCCAAGCTGACCGGCTTTGTCGGGGATTTTCCGGTCTCCGACCTGTCCGCCAGAGCGCCGGCGAAGGCGGATCCCCGTCATCCGCCATTTGAAGACCTGCGCGGCGCCCACGTGTTCAAGGCGGTCATCGCGGTCGACCAGGTCCCCATCGGCAAGACCCCGCGCTCCACGCCCGCCACCTACCTCGGCATCTTCGATCTCATCCGGCAGTTCTTCGCGCTGCTGCCCGAGTCGAAAATCCGCGGCTACACCGCTTCGCGTTTTTCCTTCAACACGGCGGGCGGCCGCTGCGAAACCTGCCGGGGCGCGGGCCGCATCAAACTCGAAATGGCCTTCATGCCCGACACCTACCTGCCGTGCGAGAACTGCGACGGCCGGCGCTATGGCTCCGACCTCGCGGACATCACCTGGAAGGGCAAGACCATCGGGGAGGTGTTGCAGCTGACCTTCGAGGAAGCGGCCGCATTTTTCGACTTCCACGCCAAGCTCGGCGAGGTGTGCCGGCTCATGTGCGATTGCGGCCTCGGCTATCTCACGCTCGGCCAGAGCAGCCCCACGCTTTCCGGCGGCGAAGCGCAGCGGCTCAAGCTGGTGAGCGAGCTGGCCCGCGGCCTGCAGACCTTCACCGAACGCGCGCGCGGCATTCAGCCGCGCAACCTCTATCTCCTCGAGGAACCGACCATCGGTCTCCACCTCAGTGACTGCGAGAAACTCATCCGCGTCCTGCATGGCCTCGTTGACCAGGGCCACACCGTCGTCGTGATCGAACACCACCTCGACCTGCTCGCCGAAGCTGACTACCTGGTGGAACTCGGCCCCGGCGGCGGCCCGGCTGGCGGCGAGATTCTCCACCAGGGTCCGCTCGCCGGCCTGTTCAAGGTCCGGCGCAGTCCCACCGCGCCTTATCTGCGGGCGAAACTGCAGCGTCGACGCGGTCGCCGGCTCCTAAAGCCGCGAGGCGGCGCGGGTCCAGCAACGGCTGAACGTCAGCAGCGCCAGCAACCCGAGGGCGAAGCCACCGTCGAACGCGCCGCCGCCGGAGCCGCCGCTGCTCGCCAAAGCCACGCTAGCGGCACCGCTGCCACTGGGGCTGGCCGCCGAGACGGTGACCGTCGCCGGCTGACTGGTCGCGGTGCCGTTCGGGTTTGAGGCGGTGACGGAATAGCTGCCGGCGTCCGCCAACGCCGCGCTGCCAACGGTGTAGAGGGAACTCGTGGCGCCGCTCAGGGCGGAGCCATTCTTGAACCACTGATAGACGGGATCGCTGCCGCTGGCGGTCACCGACAAGGACAGCCGCTGACCCACGGTGACCGCGGCGGGCTGCGGCTGGCCGGTGATGATGGGTTCCGCGCCCGGCGCATTCGTGGCGGCGATGCGCTCGGCATTGTCCGCCATGGTCTCCGCATTGAACGCCGCCTTGGGATCCCCGAGCGGCACGCCCAGCGCATGGCCGTGATAGGTGACGTTCGGGTTCGAAAAGTAAGGAATCCGACTGCCCGCGTAGGACATCACCGTGCCTTCATCGGCCACGGGATACGCGCCGGAATTGTCGGTGAATTGGTAGCCGTAGCAATAGTTGCCGTCGCCGTCCTGCGCGCCCTGCGTGACCCGGTCGTGGCGGCAGCCGAAATTGTGCCCCATTTCGTGGCAGACAACGATCACGGAGGTGGCGGTGGAGGCCGGGGTGCCGTCGACGGTCAGGCAGGGGTAGACCACGGCCGCCCGGTTCGGATCTCCGCCGATCCAAGCCACGCCCGCGGCGCCGCTCCGCCTGCCTCCCACCAGCATTACGACCTGGTCGGCGCCGTAGGCGGATTGCTTTTGCGCGACGTACGCGGAAATGGAGCCGTTCGTCATCTGATCGAGGTCGTCCCGGAGCGTCGTGGTCGCGGGATAGCTCGGCGTGGCCACGCTGGTCAGGTAGCGCCACCGGAAGTTGCTGATCCGGGAGTTTTCCAGGATGGCATTGCTGGCCGCGACAAAATTGGAGCAGTCGGCGTCGATTGTGACCATGTCGCCATTTTTCGCGGCGAG
>JBGOXZ010000075.1:0-9494 GCA_041479395.1 Opitutaceae bacterium | reverse complement strand
GCTATTGGGGAAAATTAAGTTGTAGGGTAAAAAGGTCTCGAAGATTTCTTGCCCAAGACTACGAAACTTAAAGCAGGAATGCTGAAGTGAGCCGTCAGGATTAAGCAGCGGCGCGCCGGTCTGCGAATCAAGCAACGGCACCGGCCGCCGTCCGATGTCCCACTGGATGCCGAGTTCATCGAGCGCACCCTCCTGCACGTCAATGAACTTTGCCTCGATGGCCACCTGCCGTACTTCCCGATAGCGGCGCAGAATTGTGCGGATGCGCTCGAGATTCCGCGCAATCTGGGTGACAATGATCGCTGAGCCGTCATAGGCGAGGCAGCTTCCCCCCGCACCGTCAAAGTTCACGCCGGCCCGTTCGAAGAAATGGCGCAGGGCTTGCGCCTCGTCGGCCGGCGGCCGGCCGTCCTTTCCCCCGGCGCCACCTTCGGGCGATTGACTGCCGCGGGCCGCCGCGCCGCTTCCCTGCCCCGCCATGCGGATCACGGTCGCACGCGTGACCGGAAACACTTCCGTGGTGAGCGCGGAGCGCTCGCCGCCGGGTCGCACCACGACTGCATCCGCCTGGACCTCGTACTGGTAGCCGACCGCATCCGTCACGAAGTCGAGGACGCGTTTCAGCGTGAGGTTCCGCAGGGTGATGTTGACCGTTGGGTTGGCATTGGCCGGGTCAATCAGAACAATATTCACACCCTTCGGGCTCCCGCCCGTCGTGTCGAACTCCTCGGCCACCGCGCCGAGCGCGCTGACCACCCGGCTTAATTCGACGTTGGCAAAATTCACCGCCGGTACGGTGATCGCATCCAGTTTCCTCCTCATGGGCAGAGCGTTCGCCTCGGCCGGCGCCTCCGGAGCTTGCTCGGTAAGACCATCGGGGCGCTGCCATGACTTCTGGACCCCCTCGAGCAGTGCGGCCCGGGTCTTCTGGTGATCTGAGCCGACCGCGTCGGCGTCCGCTGCCGCCGGCTGGCAGACTGCAACAATGGAAGGGAGTTGGATCGCCGCTACCAACGTGAGGAGTCGACGGTGGATGGGTGTCTTCATGGCGTTCCTTGCGTACTCTTTGAATGCTTGTCCGATGCCGTCCGGGCCGGAATCACATCCGCCGCCGGCGGAGCATGCGGCGGGGTGAGTGTGCGGAGGCTCGGCTCAATTGCCCCGGGGGTCATGCACGCGATCACCGCCTGCGGTGGCTGCAGGTCGATGTGCGCCACGCAATAATTGACGCCGTTGAGCGCGACGGACTCTCCCTCCCTCAGTTCGCGGCGGAATCCCTGAGTCTTGCGGCTGGTGAACAATCCCAACGGTGCGCCTGCCAGGCACGGCTCGCGATTGGTCAGCACCACCTCCTCGCCGGTGGACTCATCTTGGACTGTCGCTGTGGCCACAACGTCGGTGGTGCCTTCGCCTTCTTCCCTGCCGATGCTTGGACGGCACAGGTCGATTCTCTTCACCGCAAGCCCATGCGCGGTGAGACGCTCCCCGCCGTGGCCGATCATGGTTTCGCCCGTGCTCGAGTACACAAAAATGCCGCGCAGATTCTCCGGTCCGCCGGCATAGCCCACGAGTTGGACGCGGAAAGGCCCGCGTCGAACTTCGACCAGTTGCAGATCGATTTCCGCGTCTGCCGGATCCGCCGGTGCGGCATCCGCGGTCGGCACGGCGCTCAACCGTCCCGCTTGGGAGTCGCGGTACAGCGACGGCGGCGTGAAAACGTCGTAGACCCACCCGCGTCCGCGCCTTTGGGCCGGCGGGTCTGGCCAGAGATCAGCCGTGGTCGTGCCGCTCTGCGATGACGGCGCGACGGGCGTGTTGCCAGCTTGAGTCGGAGGCGGAACGATCTCGCAGAACTCGACCGTGACGGTGAACCGCGACCATGCCGGCCGCACGATCAGCGCGAGCGGGTCCGCGCTGCCGGGCGCGACCTGGAGCGGAGGCTCCTTGACCGGCTCCACCTCCACGCTGCGAACCACCACCGGAATGCCGCCGGCGGCATTCCGGTTCAAGAAGCCACGCAAGGCCGCGGTATGACCGACAAACGTCACGCGGAACGCCGTGGCTTCGATCAAGCCCGGCTCGCGGATCGAGAACCTCGGGTCGATCTCGAAGACATCGCCTCCGGCGCGCAAATCCCCGTCTTCGTTTTGCGTGGCGGCGATCGCCTCCCCATTGACCCGCGGCAGGCGCGCCCGCTGGACGCCGACGAGCTGACGGAGGCGCGACGTCAACAAACTTTCCAGCAGATACCCGGCGATCTGGCGTTGGCGTAGCACCGGCGCGATGAGATTGGATTCAGGACCGGCATGGCCATAAGCGGAGAAGCCGAAATGTTCGTCGGCCCGCACGCTCACTCCAGCGCGGCCGGCCCGTTCGCGCATGCGTCGCACGAAATCCGCGAGATCAAAAAACGCATCAGTCCGCGAAACCGACGTCTTGGCGGCAGCCGCGAGCAAAGCGATCGTCGCCTCCCGGTTCCATGCCCCGTCCTGCAGCGCCGCCAGTCTCACTTCGGCGCGCTCCCGGTCGCCCTCGATCGCCGTGGCTTGCGTCACGGTCGGCGCCGGGGTCAGCGCGGCGAGTTTCTGGCACTCCCGTTGCTTCCGCGCCAGGGTGAGGGCCGCGGTTCGCACCGCCCAGCGCGCCTCGGCCAGAAGCCAGCCTTCCGCGACCACCACCGCCGCCACCAAAAGCGCGACTCCTCCCAACACTGGCCTGTGCCTGAGGTGACGCATGCGGGTGGGCGGTCAGAACAGCGTTTGCGGAGCGAGCACGAGCGTGATTTCGAACCGCAGCAAATTCGGCCGGCTGCTGTCGAATCGTTCCGCCTCGATCGCGGCTACATAAGGCGACGCGCGGAGCTGCGCTAGCAGGCATCTGGCCTGCTCGCAGGATCCTTCGCCCGCCGCGGCGAGCGGCTTGCCCGCATCGAACAGATAACCCGCGAGGGCGAGCCGGACAACAGGATCTCGCCCGAGCCGCGTGGCATGGTCACCCGGAGCGATGCTGCCCAACCTGGAGTTCCCGGGAGCGGACGCCGGCGAGGTGGCCGGCTTGCCGGGCGGCAGGATCTGCAGGCTTTCGAGCCACACATCCTCGGTTTTGACGAGACGCTCCTGCAGGTCCGCGAAAAAGGTGACCCATCCCGATCTGGCTTCGATGAGCCGCTGCAAAGCGGCGATCCGCCGGTTCGCTTGCGCGAGGCGCGCGAGGTTGCCGCGATTGCGCTCATCAAGGCGGCGCAGATCGTTGATCCGCGCTTCGCCCTCGGCCGCTTTCCCGCGGATCTCAGTGGCCTGCGTCCGCTCACGCCAGACGGCAACGGCCAATCCCGCGATGAAGAGCAGCGCCGTCGCCGCCATCCAAGGCCACCAGCGGCGGATCCGCATCTCCCACCGCAAGGCGCGCGGCAACAGGTTGACCTCCGCCGCCTCGCGACTGGTGGCGCCTTCGGCCAGCCCAATGAGGTCGGAGAGCGGCGCGGTTTCAGAAGCTCCGGATGACTCCACGATGGCCGCGCCGAGCCTGACGTGACGCAGCGCCTCCCAATGCTCGACCCGCATCTGCAGCCTCTCCCCCAGCCCGACGGGCAGCTCCGGGATCCGTGCTCCGCTGCCGACCAGATGGAGGATGCCGGGGCGATTGCCACCGTCTTCGGGACAAAACGAGGCCAGCGACCTTGACATCTCCCCGCCCACGCGCCGCACGAATTCGTCCGCGGCAATCTGTACAGCCATGTGCTCCGGCGAATCAGCCGACAATTCCGCCGTCCCACCGAGGACCTGCCGTTTGAGCGATTCGGCGCGGGCAAACTCCATCCCCAATTCCTCCGCGATTCGTTGCGTGACGGCATTCCCACCCAACGCGAAAGTGCGCATGAAGAAACGGGCGGCTCCGCAATAGACCAAGTGGGTGGAACGCGCGCCGATGGAGAGGACCAGCGCCTGCCCCGCTTCATGCCGCTGGTGACAAGCCCCGTGCCGGAGGACGAACCAGGGCGGCAGGACGGCCAGCGGATAAAAACCTGCGGCGCAAAGCCGCGCGCAGAGCGCCTCGATCATGGAAAGCCTGGCGGCAGTGAGCGCCACGTCCCGGCCGTTCTCGCTCCGCGCCACGGACGCGTCCGTCCAAATCACGTCGTCCAGCGCGGATGGCACGCCCTGCCGCGCCTCGAATCGGATGATCTTTTGCCGCTGCCGCGCCGAGACGTCAGGGGTCCGGATGAGCTTGGCGAAGGTGAGATGCCCCGGCAGGCCAAGAACGCAAGGACCTCGATACTGCACCTGCCGGCTCAGCACCTTGAGCGACGCAGCGACCGCGGCCGCCCACTCCTCATCGCTGGGCTCCCGCGGCGGCAGCGTTTCGGTGGCAAGCCGCTCGAGCACGAGCCCGCCATCGGCAGCACGCGAGAACAGGCCGCAGGCCACGTGGGCGGCGCCGCAATCCACGGTGAGAATCTGACGCAAACGCATAGGGGTTTTTCTCTTATTGTGAATTTCCCAATTAGCTCAAGCCTAATTCTTGTCTCCCCGAAAAAACATTGCCCGGTTCCACCCGGATGCCACGCTGCGCAGACCGCCGTGCGACCCGCGTCCTCCGCATGACTCCCGCCCTGCCCTACAAGATCAGCGTCCTCGTCTTCCTCGAAAACCGGGCCGGCGAGCACCTGCTCATCCACCGCAACAAGGCTCCCAATTTCGGCAACTGGAGCCCGATCGGCGGCAAGCTCGAGATGGACGCGGGCGAGTCGCCCTTCGAATGCGCCGTGCGCGAGACGTTCGAGGAAACCGGGCTGCGCATCGCCACGGCCGACCTGCACCTGTTCGCCATGATCGCGGAAAAGGCCTACGAAGGCGAAAGCCACTGGCTCATGTTCCTCTTCCGCTGCCGCCGCCAGCTCGACGCGCTGCCGGCCGACATCGCCGAGGGCCGCTTCGCCTTCTACAGCCGTGCCGCCATCGACCGTCTGCCGATCCCGGAGACCGACCGGGCCGCGCTCTGGCCCATCTACGACCACTACCGCGACCGCTTCGTGGCCCTGCGCGCCGACTGCATGCCCGGCCGGCCGGTCCAAGTGACCATCGAAGAAGTCACGCCGCCGCCTGCGCCGGGCGCCTGAAGCGGCGCGAACGCGCCGTCCGCTTCGCTCTTCGCAAACTCTCCGCCGCGCGGCCGCGGTGCGGCAAATCCCGTGGTTTCGCTTGCGAAAACGTAGCTCGCACTTGATTAATCTGTTCTTATATCGACCATTATCCACAACGACAGTCCATCGCTGACCCGTGACCAAAAAGCCATCGGCCATTGCTGAAGCAAACGATCCCGAGCCCGCCGCGCCCGTGTCGCCGGCGAGTCGCGCGGCGGTCAACGCCCGGCTGACGGCGGCGGAGCGCGTCGAGTTTTATCGCACGATGATGCGCATCCGGCGCTTCGAGGAGCGCTGTCTGCGCGCCTACCAGCAGGGCCGCATCGGCGGGTTTCTCCATTTGTACATCGGGCAGGAGGCGGTGGCCGTCGGCTGCTGCTCCGTGATGCAGAAGGACGACCACGTCATCACGGCCTACCGCGACCACGGCCACGCCATCGCGGTCGGCATGAGCCTGAACGAGCTTATGGCCGAGCTCTATGGCAAGGCCACCGGTTGCTCCAAGGGCAAGGGCGGCTCGATGCACTTCTTCGACCCATCGCGGAAATTCTGGGGCGGACATGGCGTCGTCGGCGGCCAGGTGCCGCTCGGCACCGGGATCGCGTTTGCCCTGAAATACCGGGACATCAAGGGCGCCTGCCTCACGTTCATGGGCGATGGAGCCGTCAACCAGGGCGCCGTGCACGAGGCCTACAACCTCGCGGCGCTGTGGAGCCTGCCCGTGGTGTTCATCATCGAGAACAACGGCTACTCCATGGGCACCAGCCAGCGGCGCTCTTCGGCGGGCCCGGGACTGGCCAAGCGGGCCGAAGGCTACGGCATGGCGTGGGATGTCTGCAACGGGCACGACCTCTACGAGGTGCGCGAGAAAACCGACCGGATGCTCCAGTTGGCGCGCGACCAGCACCAGCCGGGCATCCTCGAAATCATAACCTACCGCTACCGCGGGCATTCCGTCGCCGATCCCGACTCCACCTACCGCACCAAAGAAGAAATCGAAAACTACCGCCGCACCAAGGATCCCCTGACCCTGATCCACGCCACGCTCGCCGCCGAAGGCGTGCTGACCGAGGAGCTCGCGAAGGAGATCGACACTGCGGCCCGCGCCGAAGCCGAGCGCGCGACCCAGTTCGCCGAGGAAAGCCCGTTCCCCGCCCCCGAGGACATCCGCAAGGACGTCTATTGGGAGGAGGACAACCCCGAACACAAGCAATCGCAGGGCCGCATCTTTTTCGACTGAGCCGCTCCCTCCCTTTCACTCTCACGCTCACTTTCACCCGCCGATGCCGCTCATCACCTACCGCGAAGCTCTCAATCAGGCGCTGGCCGAGGAACTGGAGCGCGATCCGAACGTCGTGCTCTTTGGTGAGGAGATCGGCCAGTTTCACGGCGCCTACAAGGTCACCGAGGGCCTGCTCGCCCGCTTCGGACCCAAGCGCGTCATCGACGCGCCCATCAGCGAGGCGGGCTTCGTCGGCCTCGGCGTCGGCGCCTCCATGCTCGGCCTCCGCCCCGTGATCGAGCTCATGTTCTGGAGCTTCTACTCCGTCTCGTTCGACCAGATTCTCAACAACGCCGCCAACATCCGCTACATGTCCGGAGGCCTGATCAACGTCCCCATCGTCATCCGCGGCCCCGCCAACGGCGGCACCAACGTCGGCGCCACGCACAGTCACACGCCCGAAAACGTCCTCGCCAGTCATCCCGGCGTGAAGGTCGTCTGCCCCGCCACGGCCTACGACGCGAAGGGTCTCCTCAAATCGGCCATCCGTGACAACGACCCGGTGATGTTCCTGGAGAACACCATCCTCTATAACGACAAAAGCGAGGTGCCCGCCGTGGAATACCTCGTCCCCCTCGGCCAGGCCGACGTGAAGCGCCCGGGCACCGATCTCACCATCGTCGCGCACGGCCGGGCCGTCATCAATTCGCTCAAGGCGGCGCAGCTCCTCGAGGCCGAGCACGACGTCAGCGTGGAGGTCGTCGACCTCCGCTCCATCCGCCCGCTCGACGAGGCGACCATCCTCGCCTCGGTGCGGAAAACCCACCGCGTGCTGCTGGTCGAGGAGAACAAGCCCTTCTGCGGCGTCGGCGCGCAGCTCGCCTACCTGATTCAGGACAAGGCCTTCGACGATCTCGACGCCCCAATCAAACGCGTCTCAGCCATCGATGCCCCCGCGGTCTACTCGCCGCCACTGGAAAGAGAGCAGCTCCCCCACCCGCAGCGCATCATGAAGGCCGCCTTGGAAATGCTTTGAAGCCGCCGTTCTCCGCTCCCATGTAGGAGCCTGCTTGCAGGCAATGGAACCCGTATCGCGAGCAAGCTCGCTCCTACAAAACAAATTCTCTCGCCTCAGCCCATCCGCCCGCTGACCCCGTCCTCTTGCTTCCACCCTCTGACCTCTGTCCTCTGACTCTCCCCATGGCCCAGATCATCGACATGCCGAAACTCAGCGACACCATGACGGTGGGCACGCTGGCCAAATGGCTGAAACAGGAAGGCGACGCCGTGCATTCCGGCGACATGCTGGCCGAGGTCGAGACCGACAAGGCGACCATGGAGCTCGAATCATTCTTTGACGGCATCCTGCTCCGGCAGTTCGTCAAGGTGGGCGCGCAGGTGCCCATCGGCGCACCGCTCTGCGCGGTCGGCGAAAAAGGCGAGAAAGTGGAGACCCCGCCGCCGGTGGCGAAGGGGGGCGGCACTCCGTCGGGACAGAAGCCAGTGGGCGCAGGACAGCCGCCGGCAGCCGGTGGGCCGAAAGCGGTCACTCCGCCGGCACAGAAGGCGGAGGTCAGGCAGCCGGCAACGGTGGCACGATCTGCCGCCATCCCCCCGGCCCCCGGCGTCCGCTCTCCGGGTTCGGACGGCGGCGGCCGTGTCCGGATTTCCCCGCTGGCGCGGAAGCTCGCCGCCGCGAAGGGCATCGATTATTCGCGCCTCCAAGGCACCGGCCCCGGCGGACGCATCGTCCAGGCCGACATCCTCGCCGCCGCCGCGACACCCGCGCCGCCATCTCAAATCTCAGATTACAAATCCCTGCTCTCCTCCGGCCCGTCGCTCCTCGCCAAAGGGCCGATCCAGCAGGACGAGGTTGTCCCGGTGTCCAACATGCGCGCCACTATCGCGCGCCGCCTCGTCGAATCGAAGACGCAGATCCCGCATTTCTACGCTGAGGTCGAGATCGACGCCGAGCCGCTCCTCGCCCTGCGCGCCCAGCTCAACAGCGGTCTGGAAAAGGACGGCGTCAAACTCTCCGTCAATGACTTCATCCTCAAGGCCAGCGCCGAGGCGTTGCGGATGGTGCCGGCCGTGAATTGCTCGTGGGAGGCCGAACCTTCGACGGAGTCGACCAGCTCGCCGCCGGCCGACGCCGGACCGGCCGGCATCCGTCACCACGCCGCCGCGCACGTGTCGTTCGCCGTGGCGATCGACGACGGCCTCATCACGCCGGTCATTCGCGACACGCACCTGAAGACCCTCTTCCAGATCAGTGCCGAGGCGCGGGAACTCGCGGCTCTCGCGAAGACCAGGAAACTCATGCCCGAGCAATATACCGGCGGCACGTTCTGCATCTCCAACCTCGGGATGATGGGCATCGAACGCTTCACCGCGATCATCAATCCGCCCAACGCCGCGATCCTCGCCGTCGGCACGACGGTGAGGAAGCCGGTGGTGAAGAATGACCAGATCGCCGTCGGTCAGCGGATGTCGCTCTTCCTCTCCTGCGACCACCGCGTGGTGGACGGCGCCACCGGGGCGCGCTATCTCGCCGCGCTGAAGGAGCTGCTCGAGAAACCCGCGCTGCTGCTCCTATAGCACATCGCCGCCCCCGCCGCGCGCCCAATTGCTCACACCTTGCCGCGGCGGGCCTCGAGCTGCTGGCGGATCTCCGCCATTTTGGCCGGGGTCAGCGGGAAGTAATAGATCATCACCAGCGCGAGCGCGATGCCGATGATCGGAACCGCCGCCAGCAGAAAGCGAATCATGAACAGCGCGTGCGCGGTCTGGTTGCCTTGGAGCGCCGCGTCAAATCCCGTGGTGGAGAGAATCACACCGGAAGCCCCGGCTCCGAGGGCCATGCCGACCTTCATGATCCAGGAGCCACAGGCGGTAAACGCGCCCTCGCGCCGTTTGCCGGTCTGCAGCTCGTCGTAGTCGATCACGTCCGCGCCGATCGCGCCGTCCAGCATCCAGAAGCCGGCGCCCGTGAAGGCGATCAGTCCGGAGGCGAAGATCTGCAGCCACTTGATGTCCGGGTTATAGAACCACCACGTGCCGACGAACACCGCGATGGCGCAGACCAACACACACATGACGCCACCGCGTTTCCCCAGCCGCCGGGCGATG
>JBGOXZ010000074.1:0-9560 GCA_041479395.1 Opitutaceae bacterium | reverse complement strand
TGTTGCTTGGGCCGGCGCGGTGCATGTGCCGGCGATTCCTGCTTGTTGTCGGTTTCGTCGGCCTCGCCGCCGTCCACGCGACCGCCGCACCCGAGCCGCCGGCCGCCGCGGCGATTCTGCAGGACCTGCGCAGCTTTCGCGAGTTGGGCAGCGTGCTCTACATCGCGGCCCATCCCGACGATGAAAACACCCAGTTGATCGCCTATCTGGCGCGCGGACGTCATTACCGCGCGGCCTATCTCTCGCTGACCCGTGGCGACGGCGGCCAAAACGTGCTCGGACCGGAACTGGGCGAGGAGCTGGGAGTCATCCGCACCCAGGAACTGCTCGCCGCCCGGCGCATCGACGGCGGGCGCCAGTTTTTCTCCCGCGCCATCGACTTCGGTTTCTCGAAGGATTACCGCGAAACCCTCAGCATCTGGGACCGGCAGCAGGTGCTGGCCGACATCGTGCGCGTCATCCGCACGTTTCGGCCCGACGTGCTCGTCACCCGCTTCCCGCCGGAGCCGAGCGGCACCCACGGCCACCATACGGCGTCGGCCGTGCTCGCCGTCGAGGCCTTCAAGCTGGCCGGCGATCCCCAGGCGTTTCCCGAGCAGCTCGGTGCACTGACTCCCTGGCAGCCGCGGCGCATTATCCTCAACGGCTTCGGGGCCAACTTCGGGCGCACCCCCGAGGGCACGGACAAGCCCGGCCTCCTGCGGCTGGACGTCGGCGGCGATGACCCGGTGTCCGGCGAGTCGTTCGCCGCCATCGCGGCCCGCAGCCGCGCGATGCACAAGACCCAGGGTTTGGGCAATTTCACCGCCTCCACCAACCGCGGGCCGAGACTCGAGTTGTTCCAGTTGCTGGGCGGCGAGCCGGCCGCCACGGACATCATGGACGGCATCGACACCACGTGGGCCCGTGTGCCCGGCGGCACGGAGATCGGCCGCCTGGCGGACGAAGCCATCGCGCAGTTCAATCTGCAGGCGCCCGCCGCCAGCGTGCCGGCGTTGCTGGCGCTGCGCCGCCGCCTCGCGGCGCTGCCGGCCGATCCGGTGGTGGATGAAAAGCGCCGCCAGCTCGACCACATCGTGCAGGCGTGCCTCGGTCTCGTCGTCAGAACTGTCGTGCCCGACGCCGAAGTCGCGCCGGGTGAAGCCCTCCATCTGTATCACACCGCGCTGGTGCGGTCGGACGTTGTTCCCGTTCGCTGGGTGGGGGTGCGCTATCCGGGGACCGCCCGCCAGCTCAGTCAAGCGCTGGACCTGCCGCCCGGCACGGTGACCGCCCGCGAAATGACGGAGATTCTCCCCTCCGATGCTCCGTTGAGCCAGCCGTATTGGCTCCGCGCCGCGGGCACCGTGGGGATGTTCCGGGTCGACGATCCCGCGCTGATCGGCCGGCCGGAGAATCCACCCGCATTCCTTGTCGAGGATGAGTTCGACATCGGTGGCCAGACCTTGGTCGTCAATGATGAACCGGTGCAAGTGACCGGCGATCCCGCGACCGGCGAAACCCTCCGCCGGCTGGCGGTGGTGGCGCCGGTGTCCCTGCGCTTTGGATCCGAGGTGGAGCTATTCGCGCCAGGGGCGGTGCGCCCGGTGGAACTGGAGATCACCGCCTACCGCGCCGGCGCGGCGGGCGCGGCGCACCTGCTGATGCCCGCCGGCTGGACGGTCACCCCCGCGCTCCAGCCGTTCCACCTGGCCGCGGTCGGGGAGCACGTGCGGCTCAAGTTCAACGTCACCGCTCCGGCGCAGCCGGCCGCAGCAGACATCGCGGCCGAAGTGGAGATCGGCGGCCGCCGTTACGCCGCCCAGCGGGAGGAGATTCGCTACGCTCATGTGCCCGTGCAATTGCTCCAGTCACCCGCCCGCTTGAAAGCGGTGGATCTCGAGCTGGCCATCCGCGGCCACCGCATCGGCTATCTGCCCGGCGCCGGTGACAACGTGGCCGAGAGCCTGGAGGAGATGGGCTGCACGGTCGCGCGGCTGACCGGGGCGGACCTCGTCCCGCAGCGGTTGAACGACCTGGATGCCGTCGTGATCGGCATTCGCGCGTTCAACGTCCGAACCGACCTCGCGCCGCAGTTGTCCGCGCTCTTGGCCTACGCCGAGGCGGGCGGCACGGTCATCGTGCAGTACAACAACCCGAACGGCCTGGCGGCGACGAAGCTCGCGCCGTACGACCTGAAGATTTCGGGCGAACGAGTGACCGACGAGCGGGCGCCGATGACCTTTCTCGCCCCGGATCATCCGGCCCTGAACACCCCGAACAAGATCACGAGCGCTGATTTCGAGGGCTGGGTGCAGGAACGCGGACTTTATTTCGCCAGCCAGTGGGACGCGCACTTCACGCCGATCCTGGCCTGCAATGACCCGGGCGAGCAGCCGAAGCAGGGCAGCCTGCTCGTCGCGCGGTGCGGTCGCGGCTATTTCGTCTATACCGGCCTGGCGTTCTTCCGCCAGTTGCCCGCCGGAGTGCCCGGCGCGTACCGACTCTTCGCCAACCTGGTCTCACTGGGCAAGTGACTCCCCTCTGCGGCGTGCGCGGACACCCGGCTGCGGGTTATCCTTGACCCGGCGCGTCTCGTTGCGCCGGAATCGAACCGGCGCGTTGAGATGACGCGCCTTCCTCCTTGCAAATGAAACCGCCCGCTGCGCCCGAGTCCACCCCGCCGCCGGGCGCCGGCGGAGGCGCGGCTGAATCCGGGGATCCGGGGCTGCCCGGGTTTCGCACGTGGCGCCGGGTTTATTGGTTCGTGCTCGGCTGCTTCGCCGCCTACGTGGTGCTGCTCGCCTGGCTCACGCGGCTGTTTTCGCGATGAACCCGCTCGATTACGTCGTGCTCTTGGGCACCATGATCGGCATCGCGGTCTACGGGATGTGGAAGGCGCGCCTGCGCCACAATCTTTCGGACTACTTGCGGAGCGATCACGTGGTGGGGTGGGGCACCATCGGCCTGTCGGTCATGGCCACGCAGGCGAGCGCCATCACCTTCCTCTCCACGCCCGGGCAGGCCTACGAAAGCGGCCTGGGTTTTGTGCAGAATTACTTCGGCCTGCCGCTCGCGCTGGTGATCGTGGCCGCGGTGTTTCTGCCCATCTACCGGCGGCTGAAGGTCTACACGGCCTACGAATACCTCGGACACCGCTTTGATCCCAAGACCCGGCTGCTCGGCGCGGGGCTGTTCCTGCTGCAGCGCGGGCTGGCCTCCGGCATCACGATCTACGCCCCCGCCATCATCCTCTCGACCGTGCTCGGCTGGCGGCAGGACGCGACGATCGTCCTCACCGGCACGTTTGTCATCATCTACACCGTGGCCGGCGGCAACGACGCGGTGAGCATCACGCAGAAATGGCAGATGGCGGTGATCTTCGCCGGCCTGGTGGCCGCCTTTGTCGTGGTGCTGGCGAAAATCCCGGCCGGCCTCGGCCTGGGTGGCGCCCTCTCGGTGGCCGGCGGCCTGGGCAAGCTGCAGGCGGTCGACTTCTCCCTCGATCCGGACAAGCGCTACACGCTGTGGTCCGGCGTGCTGGGCGGCGTGTTCCTGTCGCTGTCCTATTTTGGCACCGACCAGTCGCAAGTGCAGCGCTACCTGTCGGGCACTTCGCTGCGCGAAAGCCGGCTCGGCCTGATGTTCAACGCCGTCCTCAAGATTCCGATGCAGTTCTTCATCCTCCTGCTCGGGGCGCTGGTGTTCGTATTCTATCAATTCGACACGCCGCCGGTCATTTTCAACCACGCGGCGTGGGCGGCCCACGCGCAGGGCGAAACGGGCGCGCGATTGCGCGCCCTCGAGGCCGGGTTCGATGCCGCCCACGCGCAGCAGCGCGAGCGTATCGAGGCGTGGCTCGCCGCCCGGCGCGCCGGCGACCCGGAGACGGCGGCGGCCCGGGCGGCGATGCTGGCGGCGCAAGCACGTCTCGATGCGGTGCGCGCGGAGGCGCGCCAGGCGCTGGCCGCCGGCGGCGGGGGCGCGCCCACCAGCGACGCGGATTACGTGTTCATCACGTTTGTGCTCGAACAGATGCCGCACGGGGTGATCGGTCTGCTGATCGCGCTGATTTTCGCGGCCGCGATTTCGTCGCTCGCCTCGGAACTCGCCGCCCTCGGCGAAACGACCACCGTCGATTTCTACCGGCATGTGTTGCGCCCCGACCGGCCCGACGCGCATTATGTGCGCGCCTCGCGGTGGTTCACCACCCTGTGGGGCGCCGTCGCCATTCTCTTCGCCCTCTTTGCCCATCTCGTGGAAAACCTGATCCAGGCGATCAACATTCTGGGCTCCATCTTCTACGGCGTGGTGCTGGGGCTCTTCCTCGTGGCGTTCTTCCTGCGCCGGGTCGGCGGCACGGCGGTGTTTTTCGCGGCGCTCGCCGCCCAGGCGCTGGTCCTTGCGCTCTACTTTTCGCTCAGCATCAGCTTTCTCTGGTACAATGCCATCGGCTGCGCGGCCTGCGTGGGCTTCAGCCTGATCCTCCAGACCCTGCTGGGCGACGGCCGCCGCCCGGCCGCGGCGCAGGCGGCATGACGATTGACCCGGTCATCGGTTTTGGCCAGCAGCCGTGCGGCATTTTCCCGCGCCGGTTCCTCTATGCCAAGATCGCCACGGCGCGGCGGCTGCAGGCGGAGATCGGGGGCCGGATCGTGTTCTTCTACCACGACAGCGATCACGACCCGCGGGAAACGCAAACCTGCCTGCATCACCGCACGACTGGCGCCCCCTGGACGGTGAATTTCGCGTTCGAAAACCGGCTGCAGCGCAAATACTCGCCGCTCTACCTGAAGCGCGTGCCGGCCGGCTGGCGCGAGAATCTCGCCCGGCAGCTGCCGGCGTTCGTCGGCGCGCCCTGGGTGGAGGCGTTCCGGCAGGTCGCGGCGGGCAACGTCGCCGATTTCTGCCTCGAGATGTACCGCCGCATGGGCCTGCTCGATCGCCTTGAGGTGGTCCGTTCGAGCAATCCGTCCGTGCGGAGGGCGGCGTGCGCGGTGCCGGATTTCTTCGTGGACGCGCCGCACGAAGGCGAAATTGTGCGCGCCCGGTTCCTTGACGGCTCGCTCCGGCTGCATGAAGGTGGGGATTCCTACGTGACCCTCCCTGTGCCCAACTTCACCGCGGAGCAAGTGAGCCCGGCGCGCGACACCCGGCTGCGCTGGATGCAGTCGGTCGTGCACTGCACCCACTACATCGCGGGCGCCAGCGAGCAGGACTATCTGCACCCGGAGGACGCGCCGGAAATCACGTTCATCAAACGCGACCCGATCGACCGCTCCGATGAAGCCTATACGGACCTTCCCGTCTGATCCGCCGCTGATTCTCGCCTTCGGCGCACACCCCGACGACATTGAATTCGGCTGCGGCGGGGTGATCGCGCGCGAGACACTGGCCGGTCACGCCGCGCATTTCGTCGTCTGCTCGCGCGGCGAGGCGGGCACGCACGGCACGCCGGCGCAACGGAGCGCGGAGGCGAAAAAATCCGCCGCCCGGCTCGGCGCGACGCTTGAGTTTCTGGATCTGGGCGGCGACGCCTGCATCGAGGTGCGGCGCGCGCAGGTGATGAAGCTGGCGGGCCTCATCCGCCGTGTGCGCTCCCCCATCGTGCTGGCCCCGACGCCGGTGGAGAACCAGCACCCGGATCATGTCGCCCTCGGCCGGATGGTGCGGGAGGCCGCGCGGTTGGCGCGCTACGGCGGGGTGCGGGCACTCCGGCAGTGGCCGGCGCATGCCATCGATCAGTTGCTATTCTACGCGATCACCGTCGAAGCCGAGCCGGCCGGCGTCCCGCCCGTGCTCATCGACATTTCCGCCCCGCGGATCCTCCGCGCCTGGCGGGAGGCGATGGCGGCGCACGCCTCGCAGGCGCGGACCCGCCATTACCTCGAACTCCAGGAGGCCCGCGCCCGCGTGCAGGGCCAGCGCAGTGGGGTGGCCATGGCCATCGCCCTGTATCCCAACGATCCGCTCGTCTTCGCCTCGCTCACCGCCTTGGGGCGCGCGGCGCGGCATTTCTGAAATGGACCACGGTCGGCCCCTCAAGATCGGCATCACTTGCTATCCGTCCGTGGGCGGCAGCGGCATTCTCGCCTCGGAGCTGGGCGAGGAGCTCGCGAAACGCGGGCACGAGGTCCACTTCATCAGTTACGAACAACCCTTCCGGCTGGCGCTCAACGAGCCGCGGGTGTCGTTTCACCCCGTCCAGATCAATACCTACGATCTGTTCAAATATCCGGATTACACGCTGCCGCTGTCGGTGAAGATGGCGGAGGTGAGCCGCGACCACGGGCTCGACGTGCTCCATGTCCACTATGCGGTGCCGCATGCCACGGCCGCCATCCTCGCACAGTCCATGCTCCCGCCGGAGCGGCGACCCCGGGTGGTCACGACCCTGCACGGCACGGATACCACGCTCCTCGGGCGCGATCCCGGCTACGGTCCGGCCATCCGCCACGCGCTAATGCGCTCGGATGCGGTCACCGCCGTCTCCGCCTATCTGGAGGCGGAGACCCGCCGCGTGCTGGCGGTCGACCGGCCGATCGAGGTGATCCACAATTTCTTCGCGCCGTGCCAGCCGCGGCGCCCGCGCGCGGCGGTGAAGCGCGAGCTCGGCGTCGACCGCGAGGTGGTGGTGCTGCACGCGTCGAATCTCCGCCCGATCAAGCGGATTGACCTGCTGCTGGAAACCGCCGCCCGCATCCGGCCGCGCGATTCGTTCAAGCTGGTAATCCTCGCGGGCGGCGACTGGGCGCCGTTTGCGGGCACCGTGCGCCGCCTCGGTCTCGAGGACCGGGTGATTGTGCGGGAGAAAGTAGTCGACATCGAGGATTACCTGCAGGTGGCCGACGTGGGATTGTTTCCGTCGGACATGGAGAGCTTCTGCCTGAGTCTGCTCGAAGCGATGTGCTTTGCGTGCCCGAGCGTGGCGCGGGCGGTGGGCGGCATTCCCGAAGTCATGATCGCGGGCGAAACGGGCCTGCTGGTTTCGACTGGCGACGCGGATGCGCTGGCCCGCGCGGTCGAATCGCTGATTCAGGATCCGGCGCGCCGCACTGAACTGGGGAAGGCCGCGCAGAAACGCGCCCGGGAGCACTTCTCCGCGGAGGTCATCGTGCCACGCTACGAGGAGCTGTATCGGCGGGTCTGTGTGGCGGCCTGACGATCCGCGCGTCCGCCGGGGATTCCACGTTTCGCGCAGTTGCAGCTCGCGAAATCCGCAAGTTGCGGTTACGTATTCGCCGTTTACAGTTTTCCTCCACCCCAACCCCACAGAGAACAGAAAGGGACTCTGTCTATGCCATACTATATGTTTCAAGGCTCCTACACTCCCGCCGCCTGGGCGGGCATGATCAAGAAACCCCAGCATCGCCTCAAAGCGGTCCAAGGCGTGATCAAGAAGCTCGGCGGCACCATTGAAGGCGGCTGGCTCAGCTTCGGGGAATACGATTACGTCATCATCTGCAGAGTGCCCAACCATGTCAGCGCCGCTTCCTTCGCGGTTGCGGTGGCCGGTGGCGGAGCGGTCGGGTCAGGGAAGACCACCCCGCTGCTGACGTTTGAGGAAGGCCTCAAGGCGATGAAGCAGGCCGGCAAGCTGGGCTACCGGCCGCCGCGATAAGCGGCGCCCGCGTTTCAAGGTTTAAGAGGAAGATGCAAGTTGGGACGGCGGGCCGTTGCCCCGCCCGATTCCTTCTTTGCTCTTCCCCCTTTTCTCGGCGCATGCGACGGCACCGGGATGAAACGCTGTGCAGTCCAACGCCACTCCTTCGCCCAGACGACGGGGGCGTTCCCACATGAAAAAATTCCGCGGTCGCGGAGGGATCCTGCGGCCATCTGAGTATGACGGAGGCTGAAGGGTTTATCCCGCCGGTTCCTGGGGGCGGGGGACAACTGACGGTTTCGGCTGCGGACAGCCTGCAATGGGGGAACCCGGTCGTGCGGCATCTGCTTGAGGTTACGGCAACGGCGCGGTCCGGTCCGGCAAGACCGCTTCCCGCAGCTTTCGCTTCTTGGCGAGAGCAGGCATGGGCGCGGCGCGCAGGCGGTCGTACGGCTTCGCCTCCGCGGTCCGGATCCAACGGGAACCCCCATCTTCTTCGCGAGATGGGTTGCGGACGCCCCTACAGGGCACCAAAATGGGCGCCCCCACGGAGGTACCCATGACCATGACCACTGCGCCGGAAATTGCATCAAGCATCCGCTTCCTGGAAAGACTGTTCGCGGCCGCCCCGCTCGAAAATGTTTCGTTCCGGCTCTGGGACGGCACCAGGTGGCCGGACGCGAACCCCCGGTCGGCTTCGATCGTCCTGCAGCATCCCGGCTCGCTGCGGGCCATGTTTTCCTCCGGGACCGAGAAGGGCCTGGCGGAGGCGTTTTTGGACGACGATTTCGACATTGTCGGCGACATCGAGGCCGCTTTCGAACTGGTCGATGTCCTGGGTCATCGGGCCGCGCCGCATTGGCGGACCGCGTTCGCGCACTATTACCATCTTCACCGGTTGCCGGCCAAACCCGGGCGGCGGCTGGCGGGACGGGCTTTTGCCGCGGTGGGCGGACGGCGCCACTCGCTCGAACGCGACCGGCGCGCCGTGACGTTCCATTACGACGTGTCGAATGACTTCTTTCGCCTCTGGCTCGACCGGCGCATGGTTTATTCGTGTGCTTACTTTGAGCGGGTGGAGGACGACCTCGATACGGCGCAAACCGCCAAGCTGCGCCACCTATGCCGGAAGCTCCGCCTGCAGCCGGGGCAGCGGGTGCTCGACATCGGATGCGGCTGGGGCGGCTTTGCGGTTTATGCGGCGCGCACGTGCGGCGTCAGCGTCACCGGCGTCACCTTGAGCCGGCCGCAGGCGGAGCTGGCGGCGGCGCTCGCGAACGAAGCCGGCGTGGGACGGGAGGTGAGGATCGAGTGCCGGGATTATCGCGCGGTGGAGGAGGCCGAGGCCTACGACGCGATCGTCAGCGTGGGCATGTCGGAGCACGTGGGCGGGGAACACCTCGCGGGCTATTTCCAGCAGGCCGGCCGCATGCTGAAACCCGGCGGTGTTTTCTTGAATCACGCGATCGGCGACGGCGCGCGGCCGCGCCGCCGCCTTCCCTCCTCGTTTACTGAAGCCTATGTGTTCCCGGACGGCGATACTCCGCCGATCCCGGCCGTGCTGCGGGCGGCGGAGGCGGCGGGCCTCGAGGTCCGCGACGTGGAGAACCTGCGGGAACATTACGCCCTCACCCTGCGGCAATGGGTGCGGCGGCTGGAGGCCAGCCATGCGGCGGCCCTGGCGTTCGTGAATGAAGCCACCTACCGCGTGTGGCGACTCTACATGGCCGGTTCGGCGCACGGGTTTGCGCGTGGCGAGCTCGCGGTCTATCAAGTGCTCCTCTCCAAGCCGGAGCGAGGCGGTGACGCGCACCTGCCGCTCACGCGCCGCGACTGGTACGCCTGAGTCGGACTCATGCAGTAGAACCATGATCTTGCTCGCAAGCACCCAAACCGTTCGGTGAATGATGTAGGAGCCTGCTTGCCCGTTCGACAGGCTCAGGGCCCCGAGCCGTTTCGACAAGCTCAAGGCCCCGAG
>JBGOXZ010000073.1:0-9591 GCA_041479395.1 Opitutaceae bacterium | reverse complement strand
TTGGTGGGTACATCTGCTCGAGAAACTGACTGCCCCGCCCAACTGCCATGCAATAGAATCGCTCCAAGCGTGAACCCCTTTTCCCCTCGTGAAATCAACTTCCTACTGCATCGTTCCGGCTAAGGCAACCGAGCATCGGACGGGGAGGGGCCTCCTCGTTCCTTTGGTTGCCTTTTGTGGAGGTTCCGACGGCTCCGCCGGCCCCGGGTGTTTGTAACGCAATACGTTACAAACCGGCTTGGGCGGGAGCGGGTAGGGCGCTGACGAAAAGGTCCCGGCGGCGGCATTCGTGATCGACAACGTTTCGATCATCCCGACCCCAGCCGCCAAGTAGCGGAACTACACCCCACAGATTCATCAAGAGGGTCGTGCCCGTGATCCTTGACTGCTGTGGCCGTCGACGTGAACGTCGGGTCAAGTCACGACACGCCCCTTCCTTCACTGGATTGACCATGCGCTTCCATCACGCCCACCGTGCCGAACTCGTCTGTGCCACACGCGTCGCCCGCTCCTTGGTCGCCTCTCTTCTCGTCGCCGGCGCCGGCCTGCTGACGCTGCTGGCCGTCTCCATGGCGAGTGGCGCGGACGGAACTCCGGGCGAATCGTTTCCCAATTTCACCGCGAACGGTGCGTGGTGCTGGTTCTCAGATCCCCGCGCGGTCGCCCGCGATGGCCGGACGTATGCCGGCTGGGTGACGGCCGATGGTTCGGTCGAGATCGGAGCGTGGGACCACGCCTCGGGCCGGATCACGACCGCCGCATTGCACGCCCAGTTCCAACGCGACGACCACGACAACCCCGCCTTGCTGATTCTGCCCGACGGGCGGCTCGCCGCCTTCTATTCCCTCCACGCCCGGGGCGACATGCGGCTGCGCGTGACGGTCCGCCCCGGCGACATCACCGCGTGGACATCCGAGCGCGCCCTCGGATTCGAGACGCCGGGCCGCGGCCGGCGCGGCACAACCTATGCCCACCCCGTGCTCCTCGCCGACGAAGCCAACGCGCTCTACCTCTTCTGGCGCGGTGCGGACTTCAAGCCGACCTTCGCCGTCTCCCGCGACCTCGGCGGCACCTGGAGCGCGCCGCGCACGCTGATCGCCCGACCCGGCGGGGACGACACCAACCGCCCCTACCTCAAGCTCTGCAGCGATGGCGTGGGCCGGATCGATTTCGTTTTCACCGACGGCCACCCGCGCGATGAACCGACCAACAGCGTCTACTATCTCCGCTACGAGCGTGGCGCGTTTTTCAAAGCCGACGGCACCCGCCTCGGTGGCCTCGACGACCTGCCGCTCGACCCCGCCCGCTGCGACCGCGTCTATGACGGCGCCCGCGACGGCCGCGCCTGGATCTGGGACATCGCCACGACACCCGACGGCCGCCCGGTGATCGCCTTCACGCGACTCCCGGCGGAGGACGACCACCGCTACCAATTCGCGCACTGGGATGGCGACGCGTGGCGCCTCTCCGAGATTTGTCCAGCCGGCGGCTGGTTCCCGCAGACGCCTCCCGGCCAAAAGGAGCCCGAGCCACATTATTCCGGCGGGATGTCGCTCGATCACGCCGATCCGTTCACGCTCTACACCTCGCGGCGCATCGACGGAGTTTTCGAGATCGAGCGCTGGCACAGCCCGGACGCCGGCCAGACGTGGGCCCGCGAGCCCCTCACCGCCCACTCCCGTCACGACAACGTCCGTCCGTTCGCCGTGCGCAACGCCGCCGCCGGCGGCCCCGCCGTGCTCTGGATGAGCAACGAGCACTACGTCCACTACACCGACTACCGCACGGTCCTGAAAGCCGCGGGCCCGCACCTCACGCCCGCTGCCGCGGCGCAGCCCAACAAAAAGCCCACCCCTTTTTCGAGGTGAGCCGGGAGTAATTGAAAGGAGATCCTGGACCGGCTACTTCGCGGCGGGCTTGCCCTTGAACTCCACGAGAATGAGGTCCACCGGTTTATCCCCGATGTTCTCCGGCAAATGCGGCCCGCCGGGAATCGACTTTACCTCGCCGGCCTTGCCACTCATCACCTCGGATTTCCCGTCGGGATAGGTAAACTTCGTCGTCTGATCGGCCAGAAACACCGCCACGCCGTCGGGATGGACGTGCATGACGGATTTCTCACCGGGCGCATAATGGATGCGCAGGATCCGCACAGCATCGTTCTCGAACTCCACCTTGTAATGTTTCGGATCGACCTTCACCGGGTCCTGTGCGCGCGCGGCCGCGGCGGCAAACATCCACCCTACGGCAACGACTAAGAGTATGATTCGCTTCATGACTGAGCTTTCGTTTGGTTTGGTTGTGATTGAGAAGTGACGGGTGTCGCAACACCCACAGTTGTTGGAAGATCGCCCAGGTTCCCCCCAAAAGCAAAAGCCTTGTCGCCGCGCTGAACCGCCGCCGTCTCAAATCTGAAAGACAAACGGCCGGGATCGGCAGAATCTTTGCGAGAGGCAGGAAGCTCGCTCTGCCCAGTCTGACCAAAGGGAATGGCCGGAACTGGCAAACCGGCAACCCCGCCTTGGTATGATCCTTTGCTGTCGGCGGCTTGAGCGGGGGCGCGGGTAGGGCGCGCCGCCTGCTCTGAGTCAAGCCGAAGGGCCCCCCAGCAGAGCTGGGCGCGCCGGGGTCGCCCACGGGGAGGATCCTCACGCCAAGGCGCAAAGCCGCCAAGGAAATGAGTTCTCCAGCCGGGGCACAGTGCTTCTCCGGTGGAGCGGCTTGGCCTCAAGACGCTGGTCGAGCGGCACGGGGTGTTTGTAACGTATTACGTTACAAACTGGCTAGGGCTGGGGCGAGGGTAGGGCGCGGCGCCTGCTCTGAGCCAAGTCGAAGGGCTGGCCAGCAGAGCTTGACCGGCTCACCCGACCCCAGGCGCGCATTTTGGCCGAGCCGCACCAGTGGCTGTCCTGCGAGTCTGAGCAGCGGCGGAGGTAAAAGGTACAGCATGACCCTTTCGGCTCGGTCCCCCCGGGCAGCTCAACTTCCGTGAATGGGGCGGTCCGCCTATTTCGTCACGCGTCGCGCTTCTCGCCGATGTCGATTTCCGCAGCCTGACCCCGTGGATTGGCCCCCGGCAATCCGCCATTGGCCGCCGGACCTGACATCGTCCGGCATCCCGCCCGCGGCGCGGGTCAAGGGCCTGCTTTGTCTTCAATCTTATCGCCGAGGGTTTTCACGTCCTTCCCGAAGCCTTTGGTGGTCTGGCAGCCCATTGCGGCAAGGGGAAAAAATGCGGCGGTGAGGGTCGTTGGCTCTGGCGCCTTGTTCAAGGGTTGTGTGCCGGCTAGCGCGGCACACGACTCTCCGGGTTAGGCTTCTGCTGTTGTCGGATCGATAATCCCTTTCACTTCGGAAACACGGTTCGCCGGGAAGCCTCCCTGCTTCGCATGCTCGCGCACTGTCGCCTCATCTGGGGCGATATACACGCAATAGATCTTGTCGTCGGTCACATAGCTTTCGAGCCACTGGATTTGTGGTCCGAGCTTCTTGAGGACGCCGCAGGACTTTTGAGAGATGCCCTGCAGCTGATCCGGCGTGAGCTTCCCGGCTCCCGCGATTTCGCGTTCGATTACGTATTTTGGCATATACTTTGTGGGTGAACTGAAACTTCTTCTTTGGCTAACAGTGTTAATGAAACAAAGGAGTCCAATTAAGCGGTTCTTGGTTTTTTGCGAGTAAGGCCAGACGATTTCCCAACGCAAAGAAATCAACCTTTTGTCTCATTCCCTTCTCGACAAACCAGTACTGGAAATTCGAAAGCAGCGAAAATCATCCCGCAGGGGTCCAAAGGGTCAGGTTGAAGCAATTGCGATCGGGCGACGGAAGTCCGGGTCCTCCTCGAGGGCTGCTTTCGGCAGACGCGCCCCGCGGACCCTCACGGCCTCGGGCCGGCCCGCGCTGATGGGCGGCTGCCGCGGGGTGGAGCTGGCAGCCCGGGTCGCCGCGGCCGGCTTCACGGTGGTCACGCGGGAATACCACGGGCAGATGCTTTTCCCGTCCGAGGTTATCCTGGCCCGGCGCTCTACTGGACAGCAGAGCTTGACCGGCTCACCCGACTCGAGCGCGCGCATCCTGCCAGAGCCGCTCCCGTGGCTGCCCTCCGAGTCTGAGCAGCGCCGGAGGTAGAAGGTACGGCATGACCCCCTCGGCCGATCCTCCCTCCCTGTCGAAAGTGCACACATGACCCCTTCGATCCCTCGTGTCGTCGAGGGCGTAGCCGACGTATTCGCGCAGCGACAGCCCGTCGCGGTCAGGGGTGGTGGGGGGCATCGGGTCCGACGGTAGCGGTGCCGCGAAGCCCACAACAAGCCCATTGTTGCTCCGGCCTCGGTGCGCTCGGTGCCCGAACGGCGGGTCGCGCGATGCTAGCTCACGCCGATATCAATATCCGCAACCCCATCAGTCCGGCAACCCGTGCTCTCGCAGACGCGCGTGATGTTGTCTAGTGCTGCGCAAAAATCCGCTCGATTTCGCCGAGTCCGGTACTCACATTGGGCACACTCCGTGCACGTCGCGCGAACGAACCCCCGCGGCGGCGATTGTCAAACTCGATTTCCTCAAATCTATGCCCTCGAAAGTCGGTTTTCTAGGCCTGGGCGCGATGGGTCTGCCGATGGCGCAACGCGTCATCGCGGCTGGTTATCCGCTCTTCACGACGTTCCATCGCAACCGCGCGCCGGCCGCGGCGCTCGCCGCCAAGGGCGCCACGGTTCTTGGCTCGGCCGCCGAAGTCGCGCGCGCGGCCGATGTGGTGATCACGATTCTCCCGGCCGATGCGGAACTCGAACAAACCGCGCGCGGCCTCGCCGAGGGATTCTCGCCCGGGAAGACGCTCATCGAGATGACGACCTGCACGGCGACGACGATGAAGAAGGTCGCGCAGTCGCTCGGCGCGATGGGCGTGCGCGTGCTCGATGCTCCCGTGAGCGGCGGCACGACCGGCGCGGAGCAGGGAAAACTCACCATCATGGTTGGCGGCGATGCCGCACTGCTCGACGAGCATCGTCCGCTCCTGCAAACGATGGGCACGAAGATCGTGCACGTGGGTGCGGTCGGCCAAGGCAAGGTCGTGAAGATCGTCAACCAAGCCATGGCCGCGACACACCTGCTTGCCATCGGCGAGGCCTTCGCGCTCGGCGTGCGCTGCGGCGCCGATCCAAAAACACTCTACGAGGTGATCAAGGACTCCTCGGGTTACTCACGCATGATGGATCTGCGGCTGCCCGGCTTCCTGTTCGAGGGGAAATTCCAACCCGGCTTCAAACTCGACCTGATGAAAAAGGACGTGTCGCTCGCCCTCGCCTCCGCGAAGGATCTCGGCGTCGAGGTGCCGCTGGCTTCGGTGGTCGCCAGGATTTTCGCCGCCGCGAGTGCGGCCGGCCATGGCGAGGAGGATTTCGCCGCGGCGGCCCAGCATCTCGCCGGCACGCTCGGAGCCAAATTGAACGGCAGCACCAAAGCCTGAGCGAGCCGTCGTCCCCCGGGCGCATCCGACTTGAATCGCACGAGCATTTCCTCTCCATGAATGTTGATCGCTTTCGCGAATTCGATCCGGCGACGTTGTACGAGGCCGCCGGGCGCCGTGGCATGGTTGATCCGGCCATCCGTCCCGCCTGGCCCGGGGCGAAAGTCTGCGGCATCGCCGTGACGCTCGAGTGCCCGCCGGGTGACAATCTCATGCTGCACCTCGCCGTGGCCGCGGCCACGCCGGGCGTCGTGCTGGTGGCCAACGCCAGCGGCTTCCTGCGCGCGGGCGCGTGGGGCGAGATTCTCACCGTGGCCGCGCAGGCGAAAGGCGTCGCGGGTCTGGTGATCGACGGCGCGGTGCGCGACATCGAAGCGATCGCGGCGCTGAAGTTCCCGATCTTCAGCCGCGGCCTCGCGATCAGCGCCTGCACCAAGGAGCGTTTCGGCTCGCTCGGCCAGCCGTTGATCTTCGGCGGCGTGGCCGTGCGCCCGGGCGACCTCGTCTTCGGCGACAGCGACGGGCTCGTTGTGATCGAGCGCGAACGCGTCGACGAGGTCCATGCCGCGGCGTGCAAGCGGCGCGACTTCGAGGCCGGGGTGATTCAGCAGCTGCGCGCCGGCAAGACCACGGTCGAACTGCTCAACCTCCCCACGCAGCCGCCCGTTGCCAAAAAATGAGCACCGCCGACCAGCCCGGGGGAAACGCATCCGCCGCGCGGTTCCGGCCCGATGCGTTGACGGAGTTCACCGTCGCGGTGCTCGAGCGGTTGGATGTGCCCGCCGCCGATGCGCGCGAGGTCGCGGACAATCTCGTGCTCGCCGAATTGCGCGGCGGCGATTCGCACGGGCTCATCCGTCTGCCGGTGTATGCGCGGCGTCTGCGGGCCGGCGTGGTGAAGGCGCGGCCGGAGATCAAGATCTCGTCGCCGTATCCCGCCGTGGCGCTGGTCGATGGCGACAACGGCCTGGGCGCGGTGGTCGGCGCGCGGGCGATGGCGAAGGCGATCGCGATCGCGCGCGTACAGGGCACGGGCTTCGTCGGCGTGCGGCGCAGCAATCATTTCGGGCCCGCTGCGTTCTACATCGAGAAGGCGGTGCGCGCCGGGTTCATCGGGTGCACCATCTCCAACGCCCCGCCCAACATGGCGGCGTTCGGCGGCCGCGTGCGCTTCCTCGGCACGAATCCCTTTGCGGTCGGCATTCCCGCCGGCCAGGAGCCGCCGCTCATTTTCGATGCCGCGACCAGTGTGGCCGCTCGCGGCAAGATCATCGCCGCGGCTGAGCGCAACGCGCCCATCCCGCCGGGCTGGGCGATCGACCCCGAGGGCCGGCCGACGACCGATGCCCGGGCCGCGCTGGCGGGCGCGGTGCTGCCGTTTGGCGGCGCGAAGGGCTCGGCGATTTCATTCATCATCGACATCATTTCCGGTCTGCATTCCGGCGCGGCCTATGCGCTGCACCTCAACACGCTCGAGAATCTGCGCGCCGAGCAGAATCTTGGGCACGCGTTTTTCGTCATGCGCACCGATCTCTTCCAGCCGGCGGAGGAATTTGCGCGCCGGATGGACGGGATTCTCAACCTGCTCAAGGCCACGCCGCCCGCCGCAGGTGTCGAGCGGGTGCTCGTGCCCGGCGAGATCGAGTTGCGCACCGAAACCCGGCTGCGCCGCGAGGGCATCCCGATCCCGCCCGAGGTGATCGCGCAACTCGCGGCCCTCGCGAAAGAGACGGGCGCCGCGTTTCCGAAGACCCTTTCCCCATGACTCCGAGCGTCAACCAGACCTTCAACTTCTTTCCCGTCCCGACGGACGTGCACTTCGGGTGCGGCGTCGTGAAGACGCTGCCCGACCGCATCAAGGGTTTCGGCTCGAACCACGCGTTCATCGTCACCGATCCCGGCCTCAAGGCCGCGGGCCTGCTCGCCATGATCGAGCAGTTGCTGCGCGACGCCGGCCTCGCCTGCACGATCTTTGATCGCGTGAAAGCCGATTCGGGATCGCGTCTGATCGACGCGTGCACCGCCACGCTCAAGTCCAGCGGCGCGGGCGTGGTCGTGGGCATCGGCGGCGGCAGCTCGCTCGACACCGCGAAGGCCGCCGCGGCGCTGGCCACCAATCCGGGTTCGTCGCTCGATTACGTCGGCCTGCACAAGTTGCAGCAACGCCCGCTGCCGATGATCGCCCTCCCGACCACGGCCGGCACCGGCAGCGAGGTCACGCTCTGGTCGGTCTTCACCGACGAGACGCGCGACCTGAAGGTCGCGATCGGCAGCTTCCTCAATTATCCCGCGGTCGCGCTCTGCGATCCGGAGCTCACGCTCGGCCTGCCGCCGCTGCTCACCGCCGCGACCGGCGTGGACGCGCTCGGCCACGCGATCGAATGTTTCACCAACAAGGCCTGCCAGCCGATCTCCGCGTCGCTCGCGTTGCCGGCGATCGAATACATCGGACGTTGCCTGCGCACCGCCGTGAAAAACGGCGGCGATCGCGAGGCGCGCTACGGCATGATGCTCGCGTCGACGATGGCCGGCATCGCGATGAATCCCACGCGCCTCGGTCTCGCGCACGCGCTCGCCATGCCGCTCGGCAGCTGGGACCTGCGCGTCCCGCACGGCATCGCCATTGCCGTCACGCTGCCGGTCGTGATGGAGTTCAATCACACCGCCGCGCCGGAGCGCTTTGCCGCGGTGGCCCGCGCGCTCGGCGAAAAGGTCGACGGCCTCACGCCGCTGCAGGCCGCGGCACGCAGCGTCGAGGCGGTGCGCGCGCTGTCGCGCGACATCGACATTCCGCGCGGCCTGCGCGAATACGGTGTGCGCGAGGAGCACGTCGATCGCGTCGTCGCCGACGCCATGAAGAGCGGCAATGTGCCCGTCAACCCGCGCGAAACCAACGCCGCCCAGCTCGCGCAGATCCTGCGCGACTCGCTCTGATTCCCTCCGATGTCACGCCATCTGAATTCCATTCAAGGCGCGTGGGTGCCGCCCAAGGGCGGCGTCTTCTATGCCACGCACAATCCCGCTCATCCTGACCAGGTCGTCGGCGAATTTCCGCGCTCCGATGCGGCCGATGTCGAGGCGGCCTTGAGCGCGGCCGAGGCGGCGCGCACGGCCTGGGCGCAAACGCCGGGTCCGCAACGCGGCGCGCTGCTGCTGCGTTTCGCGCAACTGCTCGACGACGCGAAACAGGAACTCGGGCGCATCATCACGCTCGAGATGGGCAAGGCTCTCGGCGAAGCCGTCGGCGAGGTCGGTCGCGCCGCGGCCGAGGCGCGCTTCATGGCCGGCGAGGCGAGCCGGCCGCTCGGCGAAGTGTATCCGAGCGAGCGCGCGGGCTTCACCTGCCAGACCGTGCGCGAGCCGCTCGGCGTCGTTGCGAGCATCACGCCGTGGAATTTTCCGGTCGTGGCGCCCGTGCGCAAGATCGCGCCCGCCCTCGCTTACGGCAACACGGTCGTGTGCAAGCCGGCCACGCAGACGCCGTGGTGCGCGGTGTTTATCGTGCAGCTGCTGGAAAAAGCGGGACTGCCGCCCGGCGTCGTCAATCTCGTGATCGGTCCGGGTGCCGCCGTGGGCGAGGCGATCGTGAATGACCGACGCGTGCGCGGCATCAGCTTCACCGGTTCGAGCGACATCGGCACGCGGCTCTACGCGGCCGCGGCGCGCCGCCTCGCGAGCGTGCAACTCGAGCTCGGCGGAAAGAACCCGGCGCTCGTGCTCGACTACGACGACCTCGATGGCGCGGCGCGCGAGATCGTGGGCGCGGCCTTTCTCTGCAGCGGGCAGCGCTGCACGGCGCTGAGCCGCGTGGTGGTGCTCGAGTCGCAGGCGGATGCGCTGGTCGCGCGCCTCGCCGCGCACATCAACCGCCTCAAGGTCGGCGACGGCCTTGCCGAGGGCACGACCATGGGGCCGCTCGCGAGCTTCGCGCAATTCCGCGCGGTCGAGCGCTACGTGCGCGAGGGACTCGCGTCGGGCGCCGAGCTCGTCGCGGGCGGCAAGCCCCTCGTGCCGGATCCCGAGCGGGAGGGATTCTATTTTGGCCCCACGCTGTTCGACCGCGTCATGCGCGACTCCTCGTTGGCGCGCGAGGAGATCTTTGGCCCCGTGCTGCCCGTCATCCG
>JBGOXZ010000072.1:0-9616 GCA_041479395.1 Opitutaceae bacterium | reverse complement strand
GGTCCTGCCCGCCGGCCATGCCGGCGGATTTCTCCCTGGACCTGGCAAAGCGGCCCAAGCGGACAGCTGCCAGCGCTGGCGGATTGGTCACACCGATGCGTCCCATTATTGGGAAGGGCGCGTTCCACGGACGGGCAACTTTCGTTGAGGCACATTTGGCCCGAATTTTAAACCGTTGTCACGTCGGTGCTTGAATCGCCATGGCGCTGATGGCACACCGCATGCAAATAGCGGGCAATCATGTGCCGCCGCATGTGGCCCAGCCGTCTCCCAGATCTTCTGCGACCCGTCCTGCCGACACGCCGCTTGGACTCAACAATGCGCGCGCCGTGCCAAAAAGTTGAGGCACGCAGTGCTTGAAACCTTCACCACGCCCCCGACCTGACACCTGAAGTCCGCCCTGCTAATCCTGACCCGCCTCTTCCTCCCATGATCACACTCAATGCCATCGACCGTGTCTACCCGCTGAAAGGCGGACCGTTCTACGCACTGCGCAACATCAATCTGGAGATTCGCGAAGGCGAATTCATCTCCGTCATGGGCCCGTCGGGCTCGGGCAAGTCGACCCTCCTCCATATCCTCGGTCTGCATGACGGCGCGTGGCAGGGCGAATACTGGTTCCGGGACGAACCCGTGCACAAAATGGACAAGAAAAAGCGCTTCGACCTGCAGAAGAAAAACATCGGCTTCATCTTCCAGAGCTACCACCTGCTCGATGATCTCACCGTCTATGAGAATCTCGAGATTCCGCTGAGCTATCGGGATGTGCCCAAGAAGCAGCGCGAGAGCATCGTCTGCGACGTGCTCGACCGTTTTCAGATCGTCGCGAAAAAGGATCTCTATCCCAACCAGCTCTCCGGCGGCCAGCAACAGCTCGTCGGCGTGGCGCGTGCGCTGGTCGCCAAGCCCGTCTTGATCCTCGCCGACGAACCCACCGGCAATCTGCACTCCGACCAGGGGCGCGAGATCATGCAGCTGTTCAAACAGCTCAACCAGGATGATGGCGTCACCATCGTCCAGGTGACGCATTCGACCGATAACGCCGCCTACGGCTCGCGCATTGTGCGCCTCGCCGACGGCATGATTGTCAAATAACCACCCATGCGTTCCCCTGCCACCTTCGCGTGTTTTCTGCTGCTGACCGCCGCGTGCGCCGGTCAGGAATCCGCCCAGCCCTTGACGCTCGACGACGCCATCCGCCTCGCGCTGGCGAACAACCGCAGCATCAAGGTCGACGCCTATTCGCGCTCGATCGCCCGGGCCAACCTGCTGGCCGCCTACGGGCAGTTCGACCCCGCGCTCAATTTCTCGCGCAGCTACAGCGAAAGCTACACACCGACACTGAGCTCGGCGGACAGCGGATTCCTGCCTCCCGCGACCCTGATCCAAACCGACAACTACCGCCTGGCACTGGAAGGCATCATGCCCTGGGGCCTTCAATATTCGCTCGGCGGCACCGCGCAAAACCAGCGCGGCTCGTACAATGGATTTGCCAACAACTTCCAGACCTTTGGCGGCATCCAGGTCAGGCAGCCGCTGCTGCGCGGCTTCGGCTTCAGCGCGAACCTGCTCAATGCCCGGGTGGCCAAGGCCGACCGCGCCATCTCCGACTGGCAGTACCGGCAGACGGTGATCGATACCATCACGAAGGTCGTGATCGCCTATAGCGACCTCAGCCTAATGTACGAATACCTGCGCACGGCGCAGCGCACCCGCGACGGCGCCGCCCGGTTGCTGGCAGAGAACGAAAAGCGCTTCAAGGTCGGCAGCATCTCGGCCAACGACGTCACCTCGGCGCGCGCGCGCACGGCGTTGCGGGACCAGGGGGTGCTCCTCGCCGAGCGGGCCGTCCGCGACAGCGACAACCAGCTGCGTGCGCTCATGGGTGAAAGTTCCTTCACCAACGACGGTCCCTTGCTGGCTATTGCGCCGGTGCCGGCGCCCGAGATCAACGTACAACCCGCCCAAGACCTGCAGAAGGCGTACGCCTTGCGCCCGGATTTCCAGCAGGCCCGGTTCGCGCTCGACAAAAGCCGCTATGACGCCGCCGCCGCGCGCAATCAGATGCTGCCCCAGGTGAATTTCGTCGGCAACTACGGTTACGCCGGACAGGGCAGCAGTCTGGCGGCCAGCCGCCGCATGGTGGCCGACCAGGACAACCGCTACTACTCCGCCGGGGTGGAAGTCAGCGTGCCCCTGACCTTCGCCGAGGGCCGCGGCAAGGCGCGGGCCGCGCGGTTGCAGCGCCTCCAGACCGAGGCCACCCTGAAGCGCCTGGAGGAAGACATCGCTCTGGGTGTGGCCGCGGCGGCGGGCCAGATTGAGACCACCCAGAAACGCGTCGCCGCCACGCGCGCCGCCCGCGAACTCAATGAGCAGCTATTGCAGGCCGAGCTCACGCGCCTGCAAGCCGGCACCGGCTCCACGTTCAACGTGCTCTACCAGCAAGACCTGCTCAGCCAGGCGGACAGCCAGTATTTCCAGGCCCTCGCGGACCAGCGCCGCGCCGCCGCCACCTATGAACAGGTGATCGGCACCACGCTGGAGGATTATCACGTCACTCTGACCAAGGAGTGAGCCGCCGCTTTCCGGCCGAAGACCGAATGCCAAAGCCACCAAGCCGCATCGCTGCCGTTTCTTTCGATTCTGATGCCTGACATCTGACGGCCGCCTTTTGCCTTCCAGCTTCCTGATGTTCTCGGACCTGCGCTACGCCCTCTGCCAACTCGCCAAGTCGCCCGGCTTCACCTCCGTCGTGGTTCTTTCGCTCGCGCTGGGGATCGGGGCTAATACGACGGTACTTTGCTGGCTGCGAAGCCTCGTGCTGCATCCGCTGCCCGGCGTGGCGGATCAGGAGCAGATCGTCGTCCTCGTTTCCAACCAGGGCAGCGGCTGCGCCTCCCTGCCCGATTTGCGGGACTTCGGCCAGCACCACGAGGTATTCGACAGCACCGAGGCGTCGATGCCCACGCCCGCGTGCCTCACGGTCGAGCAGCAGCCGCAATGGATCGAGGCGCAGATCGTCTCGGCCAACTTCTTTGAACTGCTCGGCGTGAAGCCGATCCTCGGCCGAACGTTTCTGCCCGATGAGGACCAGAAGCCCGGTGGCAATCCCGTACTCGTCATCAGCGAGAACCTCTGGCGCCGGCGGTTCGGCGCCGACCCGTCCATCCTCGGCCGGGTCGTCGATCTGAACCGTCACAGCTTCACGATCGTCGGGGTGGTGCCGGCTTCGTTTCACGGCTCGATGACGCCGTCGATCTTCGATGTCTGGGCGCCGCTGTCCATGATCTGGGAAGTCCGTAACCAGGGTACCTATTTTCTGACCGCGCGCGACGCGCGCGGCTGGCATAATCTCGCGCGGCTCCAGCCCGGCGTGAGCATTGCCCAAGCCCAGGCCGTCGTCGCTACGCTCGACGCGCAGCTCGCCAAGGCCTACCCGAGGACCAACACGGGCGCTCATTATCGCGTGGTGCCGCTCTCGCGGTGCCCCTGGGGTGCCCAGACCGTCATGGGACCTGCGCTGGGTTTGCTCCTGGCGGTCTGCCTGGGTGTCCAATTGATCGTCGCCGCGAACGTCGCCAACCTGCTGCTCGCCCGCGCGGCGAGCCGCCAAAAGGAGATTGCCATCCGGCTCTCCGCCGGCGCCAGTCGCGCCCGCCTGATCCGGCAGTTCTTGACGGAGAGCCTGCTCCTCGCAGTTCTCGGCGGCGGGGTGGGCGTGCTGTTCGCCAGCTGGGCCGTGGACTCCGTTCCGCTGTTTCTGCCCGCGGCGCTCGCCGGAAGCATCCAACTCAGTTTCCCTTTGGACGGCGCAACGCTGGGTTTCACGCTGCTGCTTACCCTCGGTACCGGACTCGCATTCGGGCTGTTCCCCGCCTTGCAGGCTTCACGGCCTGATCTGTACGCAGTGTTGAAAGAAGGCGGACGCTCGTCCCAAGGCGGTGCGTCACACCACCGTCTGCGGAACACTCTCGTGATCGCGGAAGTGGCGATGGCCCTTGTGCTGCTGATCGGAGCCGGCCTGTGCGTCAGGGGTCTGCAGCAGGCGCGCCAGATCGACATCGGCTTCCATCCTGACCACGTGCTGATCGCCGGACTCCAGATTGGGATGAACGGCTACAACCAGGAAACCGGCAAGGTCTTCTACCGTCAGGCCCGCCAGCGCCTTGCGTCCGTGCCGGGTGTGGATGAAGCCGCGCTCGCCAGCTGGTTTCCGCTCGGACTCAAAGGCTGCAAGGGCTGGGACGCCGTGGTCGAAGGCTACCAGCGCCCGGACGGCGAGGACACCACCTACGAGTTCGCCATCGTTTCGCCGCGCTATTTCACCGCGATGCGCATTGCGCTGGTGGCCGGGCGCGATTTCACCGACGCAGACGATGCCACGACCACGCCCGTAGCGATCGTCAACGAGCACTTTGCCCACCGGTTTTGGCCGGGCCAGGATCCGATCGGCCGCCGGTTTCGCACCGGCGGCGTCTGGCGGACCATCGTCGGAGTCGCCAAGGCGGGGAAGTACAATCATCTGGATGAAGGCCCGTGGTGTTTCTTTTACCTCCCGTACCAGCAGGGCGTGCCGGATCTCGACCTGAGCCTCTGCATCCGCACCCAGGGCGATCCCTCCGCCTTCGCCAACACCCTGCGTCAGACCATGCGCGAAATCGATCCGGGCGTTGAGCTTCTGCAGACACTGCCTCTGGCCGCCTATTCCAGCATGGTGTTGTTCCCGCAGCGCATGGCTTCGAGCCTCCTGATCCTGCTCGGGCTCGTAGCCCTGATCCTTGCCGCCATGGGCGTCTACGCGGTGATGGCGTACGCCGTGAGCCAGCGCATGCAGGAGTTCGGCGTGCGCATCGCGCTCGGCGCCACCCCACGGGACGTCCTGCGATTCGTGGTCGGCCGCGGGCTGGCGCTGGCCGCGGGAGGCGTGGCCGTCGGCTTGGTCCTCGCCCTGATCGTGACGCGGCTGCTGGCGGGTTTCCTCTACGGCGTCAGTCCGTTTGATCCGCTGACTTTCGTCGGCGTGCCGGTGCTGCTCGTCCTCGTCGCCCTCCTCGCCTGCTGGCTGCCCGCGCGCCGCGCCACCAAGGCTGATCCGATGGTGGCCCTGCGCAGCGAGTAGCGCCTGCGGCGCGGGTAAAGTTCAAAATGTAACTTCCAAGCCAACCCGAGACAGTAAGCCCCCTCACACCCATTAATCCTTACACCCTCTGCACCTTGCTCTCATGATCGCAGATCTGAGATTCGCCTTCCGCCAGCTCGCCAAGTCGCCCGGCTTCACCGCCGTCGCCACACCCGCCCGCACCGCCTTCTTCCGATCACCGTCGAAGGCGCACCTCACTGCCTCTCAAAACCTGAATTCCAGCCATGAAATCCCTGACCATTGCCCTCGCCCTCCTCGGTCTCGTCTCCGCCGCTGCGGGGGAGACGTTCTCCGCCACCGAAAAATTCGCCCAGACCTATCCGCTCGCCGCGAATGGGACCGTGCAACTCTCCAACATCAACGGCGCAGTCGACATCGTCGGCTGGGACAAGAACGAGGTTGCCCTCGAAGCCGAGAAGCGCGCGCCGGATTCCGATGCGCTTGCGCGGATCCATCTTAACATCGACGCGCGCCCGGACCGCCTCGTGGTGAAGACCGAGCACGAGAAGACCAGCTGGTTCGGCCGCAGCGTCCGCGGCGAGGTGCGCTACCAGCTCAAGGTGCCCGCCGGCGCCAGCCTCGATAAGATCGAGGTGGTCAACGCCAGCATCGTCGTCCGGGGCGTGCGCGGCTCCGTCCATCTCGAGACGGTCAACGGCGGCATTCGCGCGGCGAATCTGGCCGGCGATGCCCGGCTCAGGTCGGTCAACGGCGGCATCACGGCGGCCTTTGACGTCATCGCCGCCGGTCAGAACGTCTCGGCCGAATCGGTCAACGGCGCCTGCGAGCTCACCTTGCCCAAGGACGCCGGGGCGCACCTCGATCTTTCCTCCGTCAACGGTGGCACGCGTTGCGCCTTCCCGATCACCCTCGAGCACACCGGTCGCCATATGCTGCGCGGCACGATCGGCGGCGGCGGCGCCACCGTCAAGGTCCAGACGGTCAACGGCGGCATTTCGGTCCGCTCGAACTGAGAACGCCGTCCGCCGACGCGGCTCCGGCCACGCCCCCACACCAAGTCCGTCTCTCCCCTCACAGCTCTTCTTTTCCTCCTCACTATCCGCTACTCGCTACTCATTACTTCTCCCATGCACGACCTTCGCTACGCCCTCCTCGCCTGCGGCCCTGCCGCAGGACGCGCCGCGCCGGGACGAAGGCGGGCCTGCCTCGCCGCAGCTCGCAGAGCGTAGGCGGGCGCCAGCCTAGATCTTAACCCTAGCTTCCCATGCAAGATCTCAAATTCGCCCTCCGCTCGTTGCCGAAAGAGTCCGCGACCGTCAACCCGCATCAAACTTCCATCATGAAAACTCATAATCGCCCCTCGTCCCGACGCTGTTTTCTAAAACAGAGCGCGCTGGCCAGCGGCAGCCTGCTCTTCCTCGCGAGCCGCGCCCGCGGAATCGCCGCGGAACCGGGCGCAGGGCCGTCGCCCGGCGCGACGAACCCCACCCTCGCCACGCTGCACCGTCTCCGGACCATTCACGGCGACTTCACCGACCAGGAAATCCCGGAGGAGTCGCTGCAGGCGATTCTCCAAGCGAGCGTGCGCGCCGCCAATGCCTCCAACATGCAAAGCTACTCGATCGTGGTCGTTCGCGACCGCGAGATGATGCAAAAGCTCTGTGGCTACCGCGGCAGCCGTCTCCTGCTTTATTGCGCCGATCACAATCGAATGGCGGCGAGCGCCCGCTCGCTCGGGCATGCCTTCGAGCCGGACGATGTGACGGCGTTCGTCACCGCCGTGATCGATACGACGCTCGCCGCCCAGACCGCGGCGATCGCCGCCCGGTCGTGCGGCGTGGATTATCTGCTCACCAACGGCATCCACCGCGGCGACATGAATCGCCACTGGAAGCTTCTCGATCTCCCCCAGAAACACTGTTTCCCCGTCATCGCTCTCGTGCTCGGCTACCCGAGGAAAGAACCCGAATTCCTGAAGGGCCGGCTCGACGGAACGGGGGTGATCCACGAGGGGAAGTATCACCACGTCACGCCGGAGGAGGCCGGGGAAATCACCCGCATCTACGATGACGAGTCGCGCCACCTCGGGCTCGAGTATGGCGGAAACTGGCGGGCCGAAGGCCACAAGCACTACCTCGACTGGATGTTCACCGTGTGGCTGGGCCGTCCGGCCAAGCGGACGGAAACCCCCTCGCAGATGCTCGAGTTGATCAAGCGCCTCGGCTATCTTGAAGCGTGATGCGCGCCTCCCGCCGTCGCATTCATCTCCGGCGGCAGGAACGGATTCCTTGAGCGCCGTGCGCAGGCTGCAATGCGACCATCCCATGGAGCACATGAGCGTCGCACCCGGTCTCCAAAACGTCGGTCCTTCCACCCACTCGCTACCCGCTACTCGCTACACCTTCCGCACTACTCCCTACTCGCTACTCACTACTTCTCCATGCACGACCTCCGCTTCGCCTTCCGCCAGCTCGTCAAGTCGCCCGGGCTCACCGTCGTCATCGTGCTGTCGCTCGCCGCCGGCATCGGCGCCAACACGGTGGTGTTCAGCTGGATTCAGGCGGTTTTCTTCGACCCACTGCCGGGCGTCGCCGATGGTGCCGGATTGCTGGTGATCGATCCGCGCGATCGTAACGGCTCCTATCTGGAGTCGTCGTGGCTAGACTATTGCGACGTGCGCGCCCAGCAGACATCGTTCCGGGCAATCGCGGCAACCCGCCTCCGTCCGCTCAATCTCGGTGGTCCCGCCGGTCAGGAGGAGCGTGTCTGGGCCGAGCTGGTCTCGGATAACTTTTTCCAGTTGCTCCGTCTGCAGCCCGCCCTCGGCCGTTTCTTTACCTCCGAGGAGGCGACGCGCCCAGGCGCGAGTCCGGTGGCGGTGATCTCCCACTCGTTCTGGCAGCACCGCCTGGACGGAAACTCGGACGTCCTCGGCCGGACTCTCCGCCTCAACGACGTCGTGTTCACGATCGTCGGAGTCGCCCCCAAGGAGTTTCAGGGCAGCACCGTCGGGCTGGGCCTCGATCTCTGGGTGCCGTTCACCATGATCGGGCAGCTCGTCCCGTCCGGCAAGGAGCTGGGCCGGCGCGACAAACGTTCGTTGATGCTGCTGGCCGACCTGAAACCCGGGGTCACTTCGCGGCAGGCGGGCGCCGAGTTGGAGGCGATCTATCGGCGGCTGGCGCAGACCTATCCCGACACCAACGCCGGCGTCTTCCCCGACCTGCTGCCCCTGTGGCGCTCACCGAAAGGTGCCCAGAAGATCATGCTCGGCGCGCTCGGCACCCAGCAGGCTCTCGTTTTCCTGGTGCTCCTCGTGGTGTGCGCCAACACCGCCAACCTCCTCCTCGCCAGGGCCACGGTCCGGCGGAAGGAAATCGGCATCCGCCTCGCGCTGGGCGCCGGCCGCCTCCGCATCATCCGCCAACTGCTCACCGAGAGCGTCCTGCTCGCACTCCTCGGCTCCGCCGCGGGTCTCGTGCTTTCGCTGTGGGGGATCGAGGCGCTCTACCACATCCCGCTGCCCGGCAACCTGCCGATCAAGATGACCGCCCACCTCGACGGCCCCGGTTGCGCTTTCTCGGTCCTGCTCGGCGTCGCTTGCGGCATCGTCTTCGGCCTCGCGCCGGCATTGCAACTGACCCGGCCCGACGTGGCCACGGCCTTGCAGGCCGGCGGTCGCGGAACCGGCGCCGCGTCGCATCACTGTCTGCGCAACCTGCTCGTCGGCACCGAGGTGGCGGTCGCCCTGATCGTGCTCATGCTGGCCGGGCTGTTTCTGAAAAGCTTCCGGAACGCGCGCACCGCCGATCCCGGGTTCAACCCCGAGGGGGTTTTGCTCGGCAGCATCGACCTGGCGGCCAAGGGCTACGATCTGCGCACCGGGCGGGCCTTCCTCCGCGAACTGCTGCCGCGTCTGCAGGCCGCTCCCGGCGTCACATCGGTGACGGTGAGCGGCTTCGTTCCGCTCGATCTGCGCGGTCTGTCCTCGGATCCGGTGGAAACCGACGGCCGCCCCCCGGAGCCCGGCCATCCGACCTTCGCCATCCATGGCTACGTCGCCCCCGGCTATTTCCAGACCCTGGGGATCCCGCTGGTGGAAGGGACCGATTTCGTCGGCCTCGACAATCAAACCCAGCCACAGGAGGTCATCATCAACCAGGAACTGGCCCGCCGGTGCTGGCCCGGGATTTCCCCGCTCGGCCACCGGCTCACCAGCGACGGCGAAACCTACGTGGTGGTGGGCGTGGTGCGCGACAGCAAGTACGCCAACCTGGGCGAGCAGCCGACACCGATGACCTACTTTTCGCTGCGCGACCGCGTGTCGCTCAGCAACCTCACGCTGCAGGTCCGCACCGCGGGCGATCCGCTCGCCCTCGCCGCCGGGGTTCGCAACGTGATCCACCGCCTCGACGCAAACCTGCCGCTCCGGGATGTGTGCACCCTCCGGCAGCACATCGACGACAATCTCTTCATGATCCGGATGCCGGCGCGCCTGCTCGCCGTCCTCGG
>JBGOXZ010000071.1:0-9659 GCA_041479395.1 Opitutaceae bacterium | reverse complement strand
TGCCGAAGGACCTGCCGTCATTCATCGACGTCGACGTGACCGAACTGCACGTCGGCCGGACCATCCATTTCGGTGAACTCAAACCCATTCCGGGCGTCACTTTCCTGGGCAACAAGGACCAGCCGGTCGTGTCGTGCGTGCAGCCCGTGGAGGAGATCGTCGAGGCGGTCGTCGAAGCCGCCGTGCCCGCCGAGGGTGTCCTCGTCGAGGGCGCGCCCGCCGAGGGTGCCGCCGCGGCGGCCGCGCCCGGCGCCGCCCCTGCCGCGGGCGCCGCGCCCGCTGCTGGTGCCGTCCCCGGCGCCAAACCTGGTGCTCCGGCTGCGGGGGCCAAACCTGGTGCCCCCGGTGCCGCCAAGGGTGCCGCTCCGGCTGCGGGGGCCAAACCTGGTGCCCCCGGTGCCGCCAAGGGTGCCGCCCCGGCCACCCCGGCTGCCGGGGCCAAGCCCGGTGCCCCGGGCGCCGGCGCCGATCGGAAGGCCGCACCGGGGAGGAAGTAAGACGTTCCCGCCGGCCCGCTGCTTGACGCAGGCGGGTCGGGTGCGCTGTTCTTTGAGACATGTCCATTTTGCTCGTCGCTGGTTTGGGCAATCCCGGGCGCGATTACGCGAAGACGCGCCACAACGCCGGATTTGCGGTGATCGATGCCTGGGCGGCCCAACATGCTCTCGTGTGGAAGCGGTCACTGCGTTTCCAGGCGAGGGTCGCCCGCTGGGCGCCGGCGGCCGGAACCACCTGCCTCCTCGCCAAGCCGACGACGTTCATGAATGAGAGCGGACGTGCGCTCCGCGCACTCGCCGATTTCCACAAGGTGCCGCCCGCCGGGGTCATCGTGATCCACGATGATCTGGCGATTGAACTCGGGCGCCTGAAGATCAGCGTGCGCGGCAGTGCCGGCGGCCACAACGGCGTCGCCAGCCTGCTCGAACATCTGGGCGGCGGCTTCATCCGCTACCGCATCGGCATCGGTCCGAAGCATCCGCCGGAAATGGACCTCAAGGATTTCGTGCTCGGAAAATTCACTCCCGACGAACAGGCTATTTTTGATCACCATCTCACCACTTATGTCGACGGCCTCGGACTGCTCATCGAGCGGGGACCGGCCGAGGCCATGAATCAGCTCAACCGAAGAACCGACCACCATGACCCAGACGAAACGCAACTACCGCGCGACCTTCATCCTCGATAATCGGGGCCGGGAAGAAACCATCGACCAGATCATCGAAGGCGTGAAAAAGGAGATCGCCGCGGTGCAGGGCGAGATCACCGCCGTGGACAACCTCGGCCGGAAGGATTTCGCGCGCGTGACCGACAGCAAGTTTCCCGATGCCGTCTACGTGCAGATCAATTTCGCCGCGCCGATCGACGGCCCCCGCCATCTTCACGAGCGCCTTCGGCTCAACTCCAGCGTCTACCGCGCATTGATTCAGGCGGAGTAACCGCCCGCCGCGCCCACCCCATGGCCTACCTCAACAAAGTCTTCCTCATCGGCAACCTGACGCGCGATCCCGAACTCCGGGTCACGCCGAAAGGAACCGCCATCTGTCAGTTCGGCCTGGCGGTGAACCGCCAGTACAAGGACGAGTCCGGCGCCACGCGCGACGAGACGGCGTTCATCGACATCGATGCTTGGGGCAAGCAGGGCGAGCTGTGCTCGAAGTATCTGCAGAAGGGCAGCCTGGCCTTCATCGAGGGCCGTCTGCGCTTCGATTCCTGGGAGGACAAGCAGAGCGGCCAGAAGCGCAACAAGCTGAAGGTCGTGCTTGATAATGTGCAGTTCCTGTCCCGCGGCGGCGGCGGTGGCGGCAGCACCGGCGGGGGAGGGGAAGCCGCAGGCGCCGCCGAGGGCGGCGACGACACGCCGGCCGAACGCAACGTGCCCCCGCCCCGGGATGCACCCAAGCCCGCTCCCGGCGGCCAGCCGCATGTCGAGGACGATGTGCCATTCTAGCCGGCTTCGCGTCCCTCCGCCCGAAACTCGCAACCCAAACGACCATCCTGCTTTTCCGTCATGGCTCACAATGAAGTATTGCTGATCAAACCCGTCGAGGACCTCGGCGCCGAGGGCGACCAGGTCAAGGTCCGCGCCGGCTATGCGCGCAACTACCTGCTGCCGCGGGGCATCGCCGTGCCCCTCACCCGCGCCAACCGCAAGCAGGTCGAGGCGTTGAAGAAGCGCCGGGCCGAACGCGAAGCCCAGGAACTCTCCGGAGCCAAGGACATCGCGGCCAAGCTCGAGAAGATCCGCGTCGCGTTCGCCGTGAAGACCGGCGAGGGCGGCAAGATGTTCGGTGCCGTCACCGCCAACGACATCCACGAGAAGCTTGCGCAGGCCGGTCTCACCATCGACAAGCGCCGGATCCAGCTCCACACGCCGGTGAAAACCCTCGGGCAGCACGCGGTGAAGATCAAGCTCCACGCCGAGGTGGCGGTCGAACTGAATTTCGATGTAGTCTCGGAAAACCCGATTGTCCAGGCTGAAAAGTGAGCGGGCCTGGCCCTTTTTTCGCAGGCCGCGCCGGGAGGCGCGGCCTGCTTGTTTCCCCCGCCACGCCCTGTGAACACATTGTGCAAAGGTTGGATTTGCCGGCCGCCCGGTTTCGGACTCTAACCTTGCGCTTCCCCCATGGCTGAGACCACCACTGCGCCCCTTTACTCCCGAGTCCCGACCGGTGGCGGCGACCCGGCGGCGTCCGCGATCGCCGGGCGCACGCCCCCGCACAGCGTGGAGGCGGAGGAATACCTGCTCTCCTGCTGCCTGCTCGACGGCGGCGACACCATCGCGCGCTGTCTCGAGGCCAAGCTTTCGCCGCAGGCGTTCTACCTCCCCGCCAACCGCGTCATTTTCGAGAAACTCTGCGAGCTCTACCAGAAGAGCCCGCCCGTCGCGATCGAGATGCTGATCGAGGAACTGCGCACCACGAAGCAGCTCGAGGCGGTGGGCGGCGTCCCCTATCTCATGCAGGTGAGCGCGCGCATTCCGACGACCGCGCAGGCCGTCTATTTCATCGAGAAGGTGCGCGAGCTCTACCTGCTGCGCGAACTGATCAAGGTCACCACCTCCGCCGTCGAGCAGTGCTTCAGCTACCAGGGCGGCCTCGAGGAATTCATCGACAAGATCGAACAGGACGTCTTTCGCGTCACGCAGGATCGCGTTTCCGATGCCGCGAAGCCCATGAAGGAGCCCGCGCACGAGGCGATGACCATCATCAACAAGCTCATGATGAAGAAGGGCGAAAAGACGGGCGTGGTCACGGGCTTCAAGGACCTCGACGATCTCACGTTTGGCTTTCAGAAGCAGGAGATGATCGTGCTCGCCGCGCGCCCCTCGGTGGGCAAGACCTCGCTCGCACTCAATATCGCCGAGGCCGCGACCCTGCCGAAAAGGGGCGATCCCGTGCCCACGCTCATTTTCTCGCTGGAAATGAGCTCCTCGCAGCTCGCCCTGCGCATGCTGTGCTCCCGCGCGCGGGTGAACATCAAGTCGTTGCGTGACGGCATGCTGCCGAAGCATGGGCCCGAACAGCAGCGGCTGGTGGATGTGGCGGATGAGCTGTCCAAGTCGCCTCTCTTCATCGACGACTCCAGCCACCTGACCATCATGGAACTGCGCGCCAAGGCCCGCCGCCTTTATACGCGCTACAAACTCGGTCTGATCGTGGTCGACTACCTGCAATTGCTCAGCCCAGGCGACCCCAAGATTCCGCGGGAGCAGCAGGTGGCCGAGGCTTCCCGGGGATTAAAGGCGATGGCGAAGGAACTTGATCTGCCCGTTTTTGTTCTAAGTCAACTGAACCGCTCGTCAGAGAAGGAGGGTCGCGCGCCACGTCTGTCGGACCTGCGTGAATCCGGCTCCATCGAGCAGGATGCCGATGTCGTGCTCATACTTGCCCCCCCCAAAGACGCCGAAGAAAAGTTCCAGGCTGCTGCCTATGACTTAGTTGTTGCAAAGCAGCGAAACGGGCCGGTAGGACAGTTCCAGCTAACCTTCCTGAGGGATATCACTCGTTTTGAAAACTATGCCCAATAGCTGGGGACCCGGCTTTTTGCACCTTGTGGCCGCGGCCCTGGCTCTGCTCATGGGGGCCGCCGTGGTGCGAGCCCAGACGGAAGCGCTCGCCGCGGAAGCCGCCCGGCCCAAGAAGGTGGGCACGCTGGCGATCAAGTTCATCGGCGTCGCCAATGTCAGCGAGCAGATCGTCCGCGCCAACATCCAGGTGCGCGAAGGCGCCGAGTTCGATGATCCCATGATCGACAAGGACATCCGGACGCTCTACCGCACGGGTCTGTTCGAATTTATCGAGGTCAAGCGCGAGGAGTTGCCCAACAACATCGTCAACCTCGTATTCGAAATCACACCCAAGTACCGCGTGCAGTCGGTCCGGTTCGAGGGCAACAAGCAGGTCAAGTCCAGCCGGTTGGAGAAGGAGGTCGATACCAAGCCGAACCATGCGCTCGATGAGCGCGCCATCAAGGCCGACACCGAGAAGCTCCACGCCTACTATCAAAAATCGGGTTACAACCAGGTCCAGATCACCTACGACATTCAACGGGACCGCAACACGGGCTTCGGCACCGTGACCTTCAAGATCCGCGAAGGCGCCAAGGTGCGCATTGGCGAAGTCCGCTTCACCGGCAACGACCACATCAAAGCCAAGCGGCTTCGCAAGGAGATGGAGACGAAGCGATGGTGGATGTTCTCCTGGCTGACCGGCACGGGAAAGTTCAAGGACGATCAGTTTGAGGACGACGTCGGCAAGCTGCTCGATTATTATCGCCAGCAGGGATTCCTGGATGTCGACATCCCGCAGGACCGCATTGCCTACGACTATCCCAAGCCCAACCGGATGGTCATCGTCATCCATGTCGACGAGGGCCGGCAGTACCGCATCGGCGAGATCACCATCACCGGCTGCAAGCTCTATTCCGAATCCATCCTGAAGCTGCTCCTCCGGCAGAAGAGCGGCATGATCTTCCGGCCCGCCAAGCTGGACAAGGATGTGGAGACCATGGAGGACTTCTACGGCCGCAGCGGCTACCTCGACACCCGCGTGCGGCTGGTGCGCAAGCCCAATGTCGCCACCGGCAACATCGACGTCGAATACCAGGTCGACGAGAGCGACAAGTTCTATGTCGAGTCCGTGAAGATCGAGGGCAACACCAAGACGAAGAGCATCGTCATCATTCGCGAACTGGTGCTCAGCCCCGGCGATGTGTTCGACATGGTGCGCATGAAGGCCAGCAAAATGCGCCTGGAGAACACCGCCTTCTTCGAGGACGTCAATCTGACGCCGGAGAGCACGAATATTCCCGGCCGCCGCAACCTCAAGATCTCCCTGAAGGAGGCGCGCACGGGCAACCTCAGCTTTGGCGCCGGCTACAGCTCGCTCGAGCGCGCGACGTTCTTCGCCGAACTCAGCCAGTCCAACTTCGATCTGTTCAACCGCCGCTCCTTCTTTCAGGGAGCCGGGGAGAAGTTCCGCCTGCGGTTCCAAATCGGCTCCCTGTCCAACGAGGTGATCCTGTACTTCGAGGAACCGTATCTTTTCCAGAAGGAGCTCGCGGTGGGCTTCACGATCTACCGCACCAGTTCGAACTACACGAGTTCCTTCTACGAGGAAATCCGTATTGGCGCCGAGATTTTCCTGCGCAAACACCTCTTCGAGTATGTGGAGGGCCGGCTGTCGTACACCGATGAGCAGATTGACATCGCCAACATCGATCCCTCGGCCTCGCCCATCATCCGGTCGCTCGCGGGCAAGACCCGCACTTCCAAGATCGGCCTCCAGTTGTTGCGCGATGTCCGCGACAAGATTGTCAACACCACGCGGGGCAACCGGATCCAGGTGATCACGGAGATTGCCGGCGGCCCGCTCGGCGGCTCGAACAACTACTACCGGATGGAGGCGCGCGGCTCGCAGTTCATCCCCGTCTTCAAGACGCAGACGCAGGTCCTCGGCTTGATTGCCCGCGCCGGCGTGATCGAGAACTTCGGCAAAAGCGACGACGTGCCGTTCTACGATCGCTATTTCCTCGGCGGGCCGGAAGATCTGCGCGGCTTTGAATACCGCGATGTCGGCCCGAAGGACTTCTCGGGCATACCGCTGGGCGGCAAGACCTACAGCATGTTTACCGCCGAGTACTCGTTCGATATCGTCAAGCCCATCCGCTTCGCGATTTTCTACGACGCCGGCTTTGTCAACACCAAGGCCTACGATTTCAGCCCGACGAGCTACAACGACGATTTTGGCTTCGGCCTCCGGATGTTCGTGGCCGGCGCGCCGCTCAGCCTCGATTTTGGTATTCCCTTGACCGCGGACAAGATTAATAAGAAAGGCAACCAGTTTAACTTCTCATTCGGCACCCGCTTCTGACACAACGCATCCCTCCTGCTGACACCTCATATGAATAGAACGTTGAAATCCGTCATCGCCTTCATCGCCTTCGGCGCGACCGCCCTCGGGCTTTGCGCCCAGCCCGCGCTGAAGATCGTAACCGTCGACATCGGCAAGGTCTTTGACAGCCACTACAAGACCGAAGAGCAGATGGCCAAGCTCAAGGACGCGCAGACCAAGGCGCAGGAGGAACTCGAGCGCATGGTCAAGGAGGCCAACCAGCTGGTGGAGCAGTACAAGGAGACCATGGATCAGTCGAAGAATTCGCTGCTGACCCCGGAGGCGCGCTCCAAAGCCGAAGGCGACTCGCAGAAGATGATGGAAGACATCCAGCGCCGGAACGCCGACCTGCAGAACTTCCGCGCCAACACCCAGCAATCTCTCCAGCAGCGGTTCAACAACTTCCGCAGCCTCCTGCTGGATGAAATCAGCAAGAAGGTGACGGAGATCGCCAAGGGCAAGGGCGCCACCCTGGTGGTGGACAAGTCCGGCCCGTCGCTCGCCGGCGTTCCCGCCGTGATTTACGCCGATACGGCCTACGACATCACCGACGAAGTCATGGCCGTGATCAACAAGGACCGCCCGGCCACCCCGGCGGCCGCGGCGCCCGCCACGCCGGCGCCGGCCACCCCGCCGCCTGCGGCCACGACGACCGCGGAGCCTACGGTCAGGGTACCCGGCCTCGCGCCAAAGAAATGAGTTGACGGCTCCGGCCGCCTGCCACCGGCCCAGGTCTTTCCCACCGACCCCGCCTCCGCCGGGCGGGTTTTTTTCTTTGGGCCGGCCGCAAAATTTGCTTAGGTATGGGGACACGGTTCCAAGCGATTTCGCCGACCACCGGTCGATCGCACCTGGCGCCGCCGCCGGATTCATTTGTCATGCAGCTTTCGTTCACTCCTGACGAGGTTGCGGCCATCGTCCAGTCCCGGGCCGCGCGCGGCGCCACCACGGCTAAAATCCGCGGCATTGCCGCGCTCGCGACCGCCCGCCCCGGCGATCTATCCTTTCTCGGCAATCCGAAGTACAAGACCGAGATCGCGCGCACGCGGGCCTCGCTGGTGTTGGTGCCGCCCGACTACGAGGGCGATCCTGCGGCCGATCAGCTCTTCCTCGTGGTGGACCAGCCGTCCGTCGCCCTTGCCCGGCTCTGCGCCCGGATCGAGCAGGTGACGCGGCCTCCTCCTCCTCCGGGAGTGCATCCAGCCGCGATCGTGGCGCCGGGCGCGCACGTGGCCGCCACCGCCTCGCTCGGCCCTTTTTGCGTGATCGAAGACGGTGTGCGCATCGGTGAACGTGCGCATCTGCAGGCGGCGGTGTTTGTCGGCCGCGAGGCGGTGATCGGCGACGACTGCCAGCTCATGTCCGGGGTGCGCATCTACCCCGGCAGCCAGCTCGGGCAGCGCGTGCACGTGCACGCGAATGTCGTGATCGGCTCCGATGGTTTCGGCTACGAGTTGGTCAACGGCCGCCACGAAAAAATGCCGCAGATCGGACAGGTCGTCATCGAGGATGACGTGGAGATCGGCGCGGGCAGCACGATTGACCGCGCGCGCTTTGGCCGCACGGTCGTGGGGGAGGGGACGAAAATCGACAACTTGGTGCAGGTGGGGCACAACGTCGTCATCGGCAAGCACTGCATCCTGTGCGCCCAGGTCGGCATTTCCGGCAGCGTCACGATCGGGGACTATGTCGTCATGGCCGGCCAGGCGGGTGCGGGGGGGCATCTCACCATTGGCAAGGGCGCCAAGGTCGGCGGGGCGGCCGGAATCACGCGGAACGTGCCCGCCGGCAGCTACGTGAACGGCAATCCCGCCATCCCCTACATGCTCGAACGCCGCATCGCCGTGCTCAAACAGCGCCTGCCGGACCTGTTCCATCGCGTTGATGCGTTGGAGGCGCAGGTGAAGAAGCTCGCGGGCGGCGGCTGATGACCGGCGGGAGGGGGGACGGAGGATCATAGCCGGCGCCGGCGATCGAACGCCCGAGCTTCAGAATAATCTTCCGCCGCCACCTCTTCGTGGCAAGATGGCGGCCACCTTATGAACGAAGCGCGGCTGAAAATCTTCACCGGAAATTCCAACCGGCCTTTGGCGGAGGAGATCTGCCAGCACATCGGCGTGCCCCTCGGGGAAGCCACGGTGACGAGTTTCCCCGATGGCGAGTCGTTTGTGAAGATCAACGAGAACATCCGCGGCGCGGATGTCTTCATCATCCAGTCGACCTGCCCGCCCTCCAATCACCACTTGATGGAGCTGCTCATCATGATGGACGCCGCCCGCCGGGCGTCCGCCCAGCGCATCACCGCCGTCATGCCGTTCTACGGTTACGCGCGCCAGGACCGCAAGGATCAGCCGCGCGTGCCCATCACGGCCAAGCTGGTCGCCAACCTTCTGGTGGCCGCCGGCGCCAACCGCGTGCTGACGATGGACCTGCACAGCCAGCAGATCCAGGGCTTCTTCGATATCCCGGTCGATCATCTCTACGCTTCGCCGGTGTTTTTCCAGTACCTCGCGGGGAAGAAGACCTCCAATCTTGTGGTCTTCTCGCCGGACGTGGGCGGCATGAAAATGGCCGCCGCCTATGCCGAGATGCTTGGCGCCGGCCTGGGCCTCGTGGCCAAGAAGCGCATGAACGCCACCACCGTTGAGGCCATCAACGTGGTGGGGGAGGTAAAGGACTGCGATGTGCTGCTGGTCGACGACATCACCGAGACTGCCGGCACCCTCGTCGCCGCCGCGAAGATTCTCCGCGACAGCGGAGCCACCAGCGTGCGGGCCGCCGTCAGTCACTGCATTCTCAACGAGATGGCCTATGAGCGGCTCAAGACGGGCCTGATCGACGAACTCATCACCACCAATTCCATTCCCAACGATCCGCGCGGGCTGCCCATCACCGCCCTCAGCATCGCCGGTCTGCTCGGCGACGCCATCGTCCGCATCAACAGCAACGAGAGCATCACCAGCCTCTTCAAAATCAAGGGGTTTTAGTGGCGTCCGGGTTGTGCGGAACCGCCTCACGGCTATTGTGTCTCCGTGTCCTCCCATTTCCCTCGCTCATGAAACGCAAGGTCCTCATCAGTTTTTCTGCGGCCGCCCTCGCGGCGCTCCTCCTCGTCGGGGCTAAGGAAGCCCCACCGAAATCCGCGCCCAAGGAAGCTCCCGCCGGGGTCAAGGAGACTCCCGCGAAGCCCACGCTGAAGGTCGATTCGACGCCGGTCAGCGATATGAAATCCGGCGTGGTGGCGAGCTACGCCGACGTGGTCGAGCC
>JBGOXZ010000070.1:0-9700 GCA_041479395.1 Opitutaceae bacterium | reverse complement strand
TGCTCCTTCTTCCAGATCGGGACGCGCGCTTTCATTTCGTCGATGATATAGCGGCAGGCGGCGAATGCCGCGTCTCGATGTTCGGCTGTGACGCCGACCCAAACGGCGATTGCTCCGATTCGCAGGCGGCCGACCCGATGGACACACGCGGCGGCGCGCACCGCAAACTTCCGCCGCGCTTCGCCCACGATGCGCGCACCTTCCTTCTCAGCGAGTTCACCATAGACTTCATACTCGAGCGCGCGCACCTTGCGGCCGTCATTGCGGCTCCGCACCCGGCCCTCAAACGACACGAACCCGCCCGCATGAAAATCGTCCATTTCCCGCCGCAAGGCTTCGGGGTAGATCGGCGCAGATGAAATGCGAAACATGGTGATGCATTAGCCTCCGGCAATTGGCGGTATGAAAACCACCCGGTCCCCGGCCGCCAACGGTGAGTCCCACGCCACGAAATCATCATTGACGGCCACCTGCAACCGCCCCGCCGGCACGCTAAAACCGTGCCGGCCGCGCAATTCCTCGTAAAGCGCGGCGGGGGTGGAGGCTCCCGTCTCAACGCGCTCTTCACCACATCCCGCCTGTTCCCTCAGCATGGCGAAGTATCGCACCTGGACTTGCTTCCTCCAGCCGCTCCGCCGCTTCACCGCCACGGTCCCGCCCCGCGGCGTGCCGCGGGGATCTTTGCGTGTCTGCCGCCTTAGGAGAATCATGCGTCCGCCCGATAGTGTTTCTTGCCGCCGGTCTTCTCCAGCAGCCGCACCTCTTTGATCACGATGCCGTGTGACAGCGCTTTTGCCATGTCGTAGAGGGTGAGTGCCGCCACGCTCGCCCCGGCGAGCGCCTCCATTTCGACGCCCGTCTTCGCGTGGGTCCGCACCCGGCAGTGGATGGCCACCTCGCGTCCGCCTTTCGCCAGCACGATCTCAATCTTGCAGTCCTCGAGCGGCACGGGGTGGCAGAGCGGGATGATTTCGCTCGTCTTTTTTGCCCCCATGATCCCGGCGAGCACTGCGGCCTGAAAAACCGATCCCTTGGCGGTAATGATATCCCCTTTTTGCAGCCGGCTCGCGAGCGGCTTGGGCAGCGATACGACCGCCACGGCGTGGGCGGTGCGCCTGATCACCGGCTTGCTGCCGACATCGACCATCATTGGCCGGTTGCGCGCATCGAGGTGAGACAACATCGTGCTAACGTCGCTGAAATGCCCCGGGGTGCAAAGGGAATTTGCGCACCGCCCCTCGCCGCCTTCAATCCCAAGGCCAGAACCGGACAACGGTGCCAGCCCCAGACTCCTCCTGTTCGGCGGGCAATTCAACGAAGCCATCGGTGGCCGTGAGGCCGGCGAAGTCGCCCGAAGTGTTGAGCGGCGCGGGCGCCGCCAGTTGCTCGCCGCGCGGCCCCGGCGTGATTTTCACCGGCAGGAAAAGGGTGAGGGGCGGCTTGAACACCACCCGCTCGGCAAGCACGGCGAAGCGCGGTGCCACGGCGGCCAGGCCGCTCATCCTGGCCAGCGCCGGCAGGGCATACCGATGCAGACAGATGTAGGCCGAGGCCGGATTGCCTGGCAGAGCGAAGACCGGCGTATGCCGCGGACTGAGTCCGAACCAAAACGGCTTGCCCGGCCGTTGCGCCACGCCCTGAAAGAGCTTCTTCACCCCGAGGTCATCCAGCACGCCCGGGAGAAAATCGAACTTCCCCTTCGCCGCGCCGCCGGTGATGAGCACCACATCGTATTCCGCCACGATGTGCCAGAGGAGGTGCTCAATTTCGTGCCGCATATCGCGCAGATGGTACCGCTCCACACGCGGGTGCCCGGCGGCAATGAGCGCCGCCCGCAACGCATAGTCGTTGGACCGCCGGATCTGGTGCGGCGCCACCGGCGAACTCACCTCAACCAGTTCATCGCCGGTCGCCACCACGGCAACCGCCGGCTGCTGTGTCACAGAAAGATGCGCGCAGCCGCACGCCGCGGCCACGGCAATCTCGCGGGCGGTGAGCCTGACGCCCGGGCCTACGACCACGGACCCGGCGGCGTGGTCTGATCCCCGGCGGTGCACCGCCTGCCCCGCCGCGACATTTGCCTCGGCCGCAATGGTCATGCCGCCCTCCTTGCTCGCGGTGTCTTCGTAGGGTACGACCGTGTCGGTGCCGCCGGGCAGCACCGCCCCGGTCATCACCTCGATGCAGGCGTCATCTGCCGGCAGCGACAATGGGATCGTGCCCGCTGCCTGCAGACCCGCGACGCGAAACCGGCGGACCCCTGCCAACCAAGCCTCGTGCCGGAGGGCGTAGCCATCCATCGCCACCCGGTCGAACGGCGGCAGATCGCGGTCGGCTGTGATCGGCTGCCGCAGCACGCGCCCGTGCGCCTTCACCAAAGGGCAATCCTCGGTCGGGAGGAGTGGGACGGCATCCAGCACCTGTTTTTCCGCCTCGGGGACAGAAAGCATGGCCCGACTCTAGCATGCCACCTGCGGCGGGCACACGGCAAATGTCATCCCTTGATTTTCCCCACGATCACCGCCGCTTCGCGTGCGCACGGGCCCAGCCACCCCCGCGGGGTACTCCGTTTTGATTCGCGTCTTTGCGCTTCCCCGGCTTTGCGTCTACCCTTTTCCGCTCATGTCCTCCCTCCGCGACCAGCTTGGCCGACCGCTGCGGGATCTCCGCATTTCGGTGACCGACCGCTGCAACTTTCGCTGTCCCTATTGCATGCCCGCCGCGGTCTTCGGCCCTGATCACGCCTTTCTCGACCACTCGCAATTCATGTCGCTCCAGGAACTTCGCCGCATCCTGCGGCAGTTCACGCGCCTCGGCGTGGAAAAACTGCGCATCACCGGTGGTGAGCCGCTGCTGCGGCCCGACGTCCCGGAGCTTATCCGCCTGCTCAAACACGAGCTGCACATGCCGGATGTGGCGCTCACCACGAACGGCTGGCTGCTGGCGCGCACCGCTCCGGCGCTGCGGTCCGCCGGACTGGATCGTTTGAACGTCAGCCTCGACAGCCTTCGCCCCGAAACCTTTGTCCGCATGAGCGGTGGCGGCCGGGGTTTGACGGTCGAGCGCATCTTGGAGGGTATCTCGGCGGCCGCCGCCCTCGGCTTTCCCATCAAAATCAACATGGTGGTGCAGCGCGGTGTGAACGACGCCGATATCCCCGAGATGGCGGCCTGGGCCCGAGAGAACGGACTCACCCTGCGCTTCATCGAATTCATGGACGTGGGCAATTACAACGGCTGGCAGCGCGACCTCGTCGTGCCGGCGCGCGAAATTGTGGAGCTGCTCTCCGCCCGGTGGCCGCTCGAGCCCTGCAGCCCCGCCTACCGGGGAGAGGTTGCCGCGCGCTACCGTTACCGGGACGGCCAGGGCGAGATCGGCCTGATCAGCAGCGTCACCGAACCTTTCTGCCGTGATTGCCATCGCGCTCGTCTCTCCGCCGATGGCAAACTCTACACCTGTCTTTTCGCCTCGGCTGGCTGGGATGTGCTCGGCGCCCTCCGTGTCGGCGCGAGCGACGAAGAACTCTTCGCCTATCTCTGCCGCGTCTGGCGCGGCCGGCTTGATCGCTATTCCGATGAGCGCGCCGAGCTCCTCGCGCGCCATGAAACCCGCCAAAAGATCGAGATGAGCTACATTGGTGGTTGACCGCCTGGCGGCCCCCGCCCCGCTTTTCACTGATACCGCGTCGGCCGGCCGAAGTAGTCGAGCATCCAGACCTCCCGCCACACGCGGAAGCGACCCTCGTACGTCATCTTGCCGAACTCCTCGCGCTCCGCATGCGGCAGGAGAAAACCGAGTTCGGTGTTGAGCCGCTCAAGTTCGAACTGCTGCTGATTGAGATCCTCCACCGGCTCGCCCATCCATGGCACGGGAATTTCGCCCGCCGCCGCGAGGCGCCGCTGATGCCGCGCCAACAGTCGCGGCAGGCTGCGGCTCCATGGTTTTCTTTCGACCAGCCAGTTCTCCGGATAAAAGCCGCCGAACGGCAGATACAGGTTGTCGGTGACGTAGCGGAGGCCGTCGGCCGTGCGTGAGCTGAGCGTGTAGCAAACGGAAATGGTGCCATTGGCCTGCGGCACGAAGGTTGCTTGGATGCGCGTGCGCGCCGCTTGATCCTGATAGACGGAGAGCCGGAGGTAAATCCCGCCGCCAATCTCGGCCTTCAACGCCTGAACCTGGGTGCATTTATTGGCCCGCAGCCACTCGCGGACCCTGAGCAACCGCGGATGCGTCGGCCACTCCTCCCCGGTGGTGTTGACCACGTAGCGCGGGAAGAGCGGCAGGGGACTCTGGCTCAGCGCTGATATGGCCATCCAGTTGTAGATCGTCTCGAGCAGAAACCAGCAGAGAAACAGAGCGAGGGTCAGGACCCAAAACGGTCGGTCGCTCCAGCCCCATTCGATCGCCAAGAACGCGCCGCCGAAGGCAAACAACAGCCACCGCAGCCAGCGCACGAAAATGGCAATGACCGGCGACGCGAGGCGCTGGTTCAGCGAGAAAAGCACCAGGGAAGCAATGGCGCCTGCCAGCAGGATATAGACAGGATCGAATTGCACGGTGACGGCGGGGCCGGGTGGGCACGGGGCAGGGCCCGGCCACCAGCCCCGGGTCGGCGCAGGCTAGCTCAGACGCACCGGCATGATGACGCAGATGAAGCTCTCCAGCGTCTTGAATACGCCCGGGCTGACCTCGTCCTTCAATTCGAAGAATACCTCATCCTTGGTCAGCGCCCGGAGGGGATCCATTACGTACTGCGGGTTGAACGCCACCTGCAGATCCGGGCCACTGTAGGAGATGGCCATCGATTCGTGGGATTCACCGAAGTCCGGGCTCGCCGCGGTGATTTCCAGCAAATTGCTGGTGAGCTTGATCTTGACGGAGTTCGCCTTCTCACTGCATACCAGCGCCGCTCGGTGGATGCACTGGAGGAAGAGTTCGCGCTCCAGCTTGATCCGTTGATGGGTCTCCTTGGGAATCACCTGCTGGTAATTGGGATAGTTCCCCTCCACGACCTTGGAGAACAGGTAGATGTTCTCGACCAGACCACTGGTATCCTTCTCGGTCGCGATCTGGAAGGACGCGCGCCGTTCGTTGAACGAGATCTTCATCTTCGCACCCTTGTCGAGCAGCCGCAGCAGTTCGCTCACCGTCTTCGCGGGCAGGATGATGCTGCCGGCGCTGGCGGCGGGAAACTCCAGTTCCTTGCTGATCAGCGCAAGACGGCGGCCGTCGGTGGCGACCAACGAGAGCTTCCCATCGCGAAAGTTGAAGTACACCCCGTTGAGGATATAGCGCGTCTCATCCGCCGACTGCGCGTAAGCCACGCACTTCAGCATGTTCAGAAGCTCGCTCTGCTCGAGTGAAAAGGACTTGTCGTCGCCAAATTCCGGCAGCGGGGGAAACTCGTCCTTGCCAATGCCCATGATTCGAAACTGCGAGCCTCCGGAGGCGAGTTTCACTTGGTGTGCCGGCGTGGAGTCGAGGGAGACATCCACGTTGGGTAACTCGCGGACGATCGTCGCCAGCCGTTTCACCGGGAGCGTGACCGAGCCGGTCTCCTTCACCTCGGCTTTGATCCGACAGCGAATGCCGAGATCAAGGTTGGTCGTGGTGAGCGAAATCTGGTCCTTCTCCGCTTCGATGAGGACATTGCTCAGGATCGGCATCGTGGCTTTGGAGCCGACGACATTGAGTACCTGCTGCAGACCGTTGCTGAAATGGTCGCGGTTGATTTTGAACTTCATGACGGGAGGGGGCGGTTGGATCGATGCTTCAAGTAACTAACAAAGGGTATTCAGAGGCGGATTCAATAAGGAATTATTCGATCTTATTATGTTCAGTGAATTTGCCCAACAAGCGGCCTTGTTTGGCGATCTGTCATAGGGGCTTTGGTGATGGAAAGGCTTGTGAATAAACTCAGAATAAGCCCCGGGCAAAACCGCTGTTATTCACCAAGGGCACGATTGCGGGCGGTTATTGGACCAATGTTGGTGTTTTGTTCACGCTCTGTTTTCGCTGGCGCCGAAGCCGCTGTACGAGCTGCCTGCGGCGAATATGGCGCGCCAGACCCCAGAAAATATAGCTCAGGAAAAGAGCCACCAAGGCGATCTCCTGCAGCCAGAAAATGAATCCGGCCACAATGATGATGCAGATAAAAGTGCGGAATCGTGTTCGGGTCTGCCAGTCGACTTGCTTCAGACTCGGATAGCGGATAGTGCTCACCATCAATAGCGCGATCAGTAATAGCAGAACCGGCAGCGCCAACGCTAGGCGGTGGAGTTCGCGGTTGTCTTCGGATAAGTGGACCAACAGAAAGACGAGTGAGGCCACCGTACCCGCCGCCGCCGGGACGGGCAGACCAACGAAGTCTTTGCTGCTGTCCTTGGGTTTGTGGAGAAAGGGGTTGGTGATGACGTTGAAGCGCGCGAGGCGGACCGCGGCGCAAAGCAAATAGACGAATCCGATGAACCACCCGATCTGCCGGAAAATCGGGTAGCCTTGGGTTGGCGAGAGAATCAGAAAGAACATCATCAACGCCGGCGAGACCCCGAACGACACGACATCCGCCAGCGAGTCGAACTCGGCGCCAAAGAGAGACTCCCGGCCACCCAAGCGTGCGAGGCGGCCGTCGAGAGAGTCGAAAATGACCGCGGCCAGCACAAACCACACCGCTTGAGTATAGAGGTGCGCCGATGTCTGCGGGGCATAGGTGCCCGGGGCGATTGTTTCCAAGCGAGCCTGGATGCACTTGATGACCGCAACGAAGCCGCAGAAGAGGTTGCCCGCCGTCATCAGGTTCGGCAGGAAATAGATGCGACTGGCTTGGGTAACGTTGTACGGATTCTCCCGCGATTCGAGGTCGGGCATGATTGAGAGGCGTCGGAGGGAGGCGGCACGGAGCCGCGCAACCGCCTACTTCTTGGTGGTGGTCAGGCTCTCCAGGTACTTCCAGAACTTCGAGTGTTGTTCGAACAACTGCTGCTCCGACACGGGCATTTTCGTCCGGAAGAGGAAATCCTCGAGGGAGTCCTTGTGCAGAATGTAGTGGGTGTGCAGGATGTCGCTGTGCATCGAGAAGTAGAAACGAAAGTCGCCGGCACGCAGGCGGTAGAAAACCTTTCCGCGGCGCGAGAAGCGACCCAGCGGCTCGCGGGGGTGGGCCAGATCAGCGGGAGTCAAGCGGCTGATCGGGTCGATGGCGCCAAGCTGCGCGAGCTTATCCAGCTTGTTCAGCTCGCAAATGCTCTGCTCGGAGAAAGTCACTTGATACATGGTTTCAGGAGGCACTCCCGTTTGCCGTGGCCATCCCCGGAAGCGGCGGGTGTTGACTATGCATACCCCCTTATCGACCAATTCAGCAAGATCACAAATGGAGGGGACGGTCGGTCACGCATATCGCCCGGACGATCAAGCGCCTGCTAGCGGCTGGGTGCCGCAGCAGGCATGGTGAGTGGACGAAATCGATTCTGACGATTCCATCACCGCGGCGGGTGGGGCGTTCGTCGATGACGCCGCCGAAGAGCGTCCCCAAGTCGTGGGCTGCCGGCCACGGCAACGCAACGACGAGCTGCCCCGGGTGAAAACCCTGTGCCCTTGTGTCCGAAGCAGTTCCCTATTGCTGCAGGGGCGCGCTTTGGCGTGTGGATGGCTGCGTTTTCCGCCCGTAGGTTGCCTCGACGTTGATCAAGGCGGTGGCGGCGAACGACGGGATTGTCGCGATGCAGACCCAGATGAAGAATTTCACATAGCCGAGATGGTCCTGAATCCAGCCCGCCGGCATGCCGGGCAGCATCATGCCCAGCGCCATGAAACCCGTGCAGATGGCATAGTGTGCCGTCCGGTGCTCACCCTCGGAAACCATCATCATGTAGACCATGTAAGCGGTGAACCCGAAGCCATAGCCGAACTGTTCGACCGTCAGCGCGCCGCCGATGATGGCGAGGTTTGTCGGCTGCATCAGGGCCAAAACAACAAAGACGGCAATGGGCAGGTGCATGCTGATCAGCATCGGCCACAATAGGCGCTTGAGCCCGAAGCGGGAGATGGCGTAACCACCCGCGAGGCCTCCGAGGGTCAGCGCGATGATGCCGAGGGTGCCGTAAAGAAGGCCAACTTGCCGCGTGGTCAGTCCCAAGCCGCCGCCGGCGCGCCCGTCGAGAAGGAAGGGTGCTACCAGCTTCAGCAACTGGGCCTCCGCCAGCCGGTAGAGGAGCAAAAAACCCAGGATGGTCTTGATGTCCTTCTTCTGGAAGAAGGTCGCGAAGACAGACAAAAAGTCCGCCACCGGGCGCTGCGTGTGGCCGGTGGGTCGGTCGCCAGCCGGCCGGGGTAGGACGACAAGATGATACAGGCCCGCCAGAACGAAGAGCGCAGCGATCAAGAAAAACACTCCGGCCCAGGCCCGGCGCGCGTCACCCGTGGTCTCCTGCAAACTGCCCGCCAAGTAGACCAGACCGCCCTGTCCGGCGATCATGGCAAGCCGGTAGAAGGTGCTGCGCACACCGACAAACGCCGCCTGCTGATGCGGCGGCAACGCCAACAGGTAGAATCCATCCGCCGCAATATCGTGGGTGGCGGAACTGAACGCCAGCAGCCAAAAAACGGCGAGCGTGGCGCGGAAAAAGCAGGACGCCGGCGCCGTGAGCCCGATCATGGCCAATGCGGCCCCGACCATGAACTGCAGGCAGACGATCCAAGAACGCTTTGTCCGGATCAGATCCACCAGCGGCGACCAGAGCGGCTTTATGACCCAGGGCAGATACAGCCAGCTCGTGTAAAACGCGATGTCGGTGTTCGAAATTCCCAGGCTCTTGTACATGATGACCGACACGGTCATGGCGACGACATAGGGAACGCCCTCGCAGAAATAGAGCGTTGGAACCCAGCGCCACGCACTCGACGAATGACTCGGCATGCCCACGGGGATTGGTGCGGACAGTGGTGGTCTGCCGGCTCCGCTGCAATGAAAGATAGCGCGCCACGCCTGAATGCTGCCGCTCGGCCTGGCCAACCTGGCGATCACCGCGCAGTACCGCACCGACTACGGGATGCTGTTCGCCGGCCTGGTGCTTGTGACGATCCCGATCCTCATCGTTTACGTGGCGCGCCAGAAGCATCTGGTCAAGGGAATCACCGCCGGTGCGTTGAAGGGATGACGCCGGCGGGGAACAAGCCGGGTGATTGGAAACACGCAGGGACCGTGTCGCCCCGGAGAACTGGGCCGTGGCCCGCGCAGGGCGGGTCAGTTCATCGACCGCGCATGGTAGTGGGTATGCAACAAGGCGTGAGCCTTCTGGCTCAAGGGCTGATCGAGAAACTCCTGATAGAGTGAGGCCACCGTCGGGTTCTCGTGCGACATGCGAATCTGTTTGCCCTCATCTTCGGCGAAGATCGCCTTCATGCGCGCGAGGCGCACCTCATTGGTGGTGAAACGGGGCTGGCCGCCGCCGCCGATGCAACCACCGGGGCACGCCATCACTTCGATAAAGTGGTAGCTGGTCTCACCCGCCTTCATGCGCTGGATCAGACGCTCTGCGTTGGCCAGGCCATGGGCCACGGCGAGTTTCAGCACGGTTCCCTCGAGGAAACTCCAGGCCGGAAGGGCGCGGCAGATCGTGACCGAAACCTCCTTCACTCCTTCCAGACCGGCGATGGGCGCGATGTGCAGTTTGTCGAAGGGAAGGGGCCGCCCGGTCACCGT
>JBGOXZ010000069.1:0-9836 GCA_041479395.1 Opitutaceae bacterium | reverse complement strand
TCTTTCTCCCGTGGGAACGTCCTGCCAGCGTACCTCCCGAATGAACCCCGCCACCGCTCCCGCTGAAGTGCTCGTGATCGACGACGAGGTGCAAATCCGCCGGCTGCTGCGCGTGACGCTGGAGGGCGCGGGATTTCGCGTGCGCGAGGCCGAAGGTGGCCAACTGGGTCTGGCCGAGGCGGCAATGAGGCGGCCCGACGCCATCATTCTCGATCTTGGCCTGCCCGATCTGCCCGGGATCGCCGTGCTCAGGCGATTGCGGGAATGGAGCCGGCTGCCCGTGCTCATTCTTTCGGTGCGCGGCCAGGAGGCGGACAAGATCGAGGCGCTCGACGCCGGCGCGGACGACTATCTCAGCAAGCCGTTTGGCGGCGGCGAACTGCTGGCGCGCCTGCGGGCGATTCTCCGGCGCGCGCAGAGCCCGGAGGAAGAGAGCGGCGCGCGCTTCGGCGATGTGGAGGTCGATTTCGCCCGGCGCGTGGTGACGAAAGCGGGTGCCGCGGTGAAACTGACGCCCAAAGAATACGCCCTGCTGCGGCTGCTGTTGGTCCATCGGGGCAAGGTGATCACGCACCGGCAGCTGCTGCGCGAGCTCTGGGGCCCCAAAGCCGAGGAGCAGACCCACTATCTGCGCGTTTACATGACGCACCTCCGGCAAAAGCTCGAAGACGATCCCAACCAGCCAAGGTATTTTCGCACCGAATCCGGCATCGGTTACCGGTTTAGCGGGGAATGAATCCGCTCCCTGCATCAGGCTCCTGATCTGGAGGGCGGGAACTCCGGCGAGCCCGATCGAGCCATTCCCGCCGAGTCGCAGCGCTGGCAGGAGTGACGGGGAGCGACGCGCCGGCCGTCCTGAAAAGTTTCCTCGTCTCCCCCCCACTTTCGCCTTCACTCTCACCCGACCGCCATGCTGCGTTTCGTCACGTCGCGCCTGCTGCAGTCCCTGCTGGCGCTTTTCATCATCGTCACCGCCACGTTCTTCATGCTGCGGTTCGTGCCGGGCGGGCCGTTCACCGCGGAGAAGGCCGTGCCGAAGGAGATCCTGCGCAACCTGGAGGCGCATTACGGACTGAACCACCCGCTCTATCAGCAGTATTTCGATTACCTCGCGAGCCTGGCGCACGGCGACTTCGGCCCCTCGTTCAAATACTCCAACCGCACAGTCAACGAGATCCTCGCGGACAAGCTGCCCGTCTCGATCGAGCTGGGGCTGTGGTCGCTTGGGGTGGCCCTGCTGCTCGGCCTGTCGCTGGGCACCATCGCGGCACTGCGGCGCAACACCTGGATCGACTACCTGGCATCTGCTTTCGCCACCACCGGCCTCTCCGTGCCCACCTTCGTCATCGGCCCGCTCTGCGTGCTGGCGTTCGCCATCCACGCCGGCTGGTTCAGCGCGTCGGGCTGGTCCCTGCCGGCGGACCGCGTGCTGCCGTCGCTCGTGCTCGGCCTGGCTTACGCCGCGCCGATCTCCCGCCTCACCCGTGGCGGCATGCTCGAGGTGTTGCATCAGGATTATATCCGCACGGCCCGCGCCAAGGGCGCCTCCGAGGCCCGCGTGGTCTTCAAGCACGCCCTGCGCGGCGGCCTGCTGCCGGTCGTGGCTTACCTGGGGCCGGCCACCGCGAACATCCTGACGGGCTCCTTTGTCATCGAAACGATCTTCCAGATTCCCGGCCTCGGCCGCGAGTTCGTGACCAGCGCCTTTAACCGCGACTACACGCTCGTGCTGGGGACCGTCGTTCTGTACGCCGCGCTCCTCATGGCGCTCAACCTGCTGGCTGACATCGCGCAGGCCTGGATGAACCCGAAGGTCCGCCTCGAATGAGCCCCTCGCCTCCCGCCGCCCGCCTCGCACCTCCCGGCCCGGCGACCGCCGAGCTGGAACGCGGTTCGTCGCTCGGCCACGATGCGTGGCTGCGCCTGCGCCAGAACAAGCTGGCGGTCTTCGGCGCTTGTACGCTGCTCGTCGTGGCGCTCGCCTGCTGCTTCGGCCCATGGCTCAGCCCGTACGGATATGAGGAGACCCGGCTTGATCTCGGTGCCTCGGCGCCCGGTCTCCCGCACTGGCTCGGCACGGACGTGCTGGGCCGCGACCTGCTGGTGCGCATTCTCTACGGCGGGCGCATCTCCCTGGCCGTGGGCCTCAGTGCCACGGTCGTCGCCCTGACCATCGGCGTCGTCTACGGGGCTGTGTCCGGATTTGTCGGCGGCACGCTCGACGCGGTGATGATGCGCGCCGTCGACATCCTGTATTCCCTCCCCTTCACCATCTTTGTGATCCTGCTGATGGTGTTTTTCGGGCGAAACTTCATCCTGCTGTTCGTGGCCATCGGCGCCGTGGAGTGGCTGACGATGGCGCGGATCGTGCGCGGACAGGTCATGTCGATCAAGCGCATGGAATTCATCGAGGCTGCGCACGCGCTCGGTTTCAGCCGGCGCCGCATTCTCTTCCGCCACGTCCTGCCCAACGTGCTCGGCCCGATCATCGTCTATACGACGCTGACGATTCCGGCGGTCATGCTGCTGGAGGCGTTCCTCAGCTTCCTCGGCCTGGGCGTGCAGCCGCCGATGAGTTCCTGGGGCGTGCTCATCAAGGACGGCGCCGAGAAGATGGAGGAGTTTCCGTGGCTGCTGCTTTTCCCGGGCACGATCTTTGCGCTCACGCTGTTTTCGCTGAACTTCCTCGGCGACGGACTGAGAGACGCCCTCGACGTCAGATCATCGAAGGATTGATGCCTCCCATTCCGGCGTATTGACACTCTGGCAACGCGGTATTACCCATCTGGCCATGCCCGTCGTGACCGTGAAAATGCCCTCCAGCCTGCATGCCCGCCTTGAAGCCGAGGCCCGCCGCCGCCGCACGACCAAGTCGGCCGTCCTGCGCGAAGCCTTCACCCAACGCCAGTCCGCCGCGCCCGCCGGCTCCCTCTACGAACGCGCCCAGCACCTGATCGGCTCCACCGGCGGCCCCGGCGACCTTTCCGCCCGCAGTAAAACGCTCAAAGGCTATGGGCAGTCCCGTCGTTCTTGATACCGGGCCGTTGGTCGCGCTCCTCGACCGCAACGACCGCTGGCACATTTGGGCCCGCGAGCAGATCAAATTGCTCACCGAACCGATGCTGACTTGTGAGGCGGTGGTTTCGGAGAGTGTTTTTGTGCTGGGTTCGCTTGACCCCGGTTTGCGGCGCTTGACCGGTCTGTTTCGCGAGGGCGTGGTCCTTCTGGGCTTTGACCTGGACGATCACTTTGACGCCGTCGCGCGCCTTCTGGCCAAATACGCCGACGTCCGGATGTCGCTGGCCGACGCCTGTCTTGTACGCATGAGCGAACTGCACTCGACTGCGCGGGTCTTCACCCTCGACGCCGACTTCAGGCTTTACCGCCGCAACGGCCGGCAGACCATCCCGCTGATCTATCCCGCTCCATGAAGCGTTTCCGGCCCTACTTGAAATACCTGCGGACGGTGCGTGCGCCGCTTTACGGGGCGCTGGTCTGCGGTCTGATTTACGGCGCCGCCAACGGCGCGGGCCTGCCGTTGATGATCAAGAAGGTGTTTCCGCAGATCTTTGGGCCGGGCGTCGCCCCGCTCACGACGCTCCAGCTGTTCGTCGTAGCCCTCTGGCTGCCGGCAGTGTTTCTGGTGCGGGGCGTGGCCGGCTACCTCAATAGCTATCTCATCCAACTGTGCGGCGTGCGCGTGCTGGAGGCGCTGCGCCTCGAGTATTTCGACAAGCTGCAGCGGCTGCCACTGTCGTTCCTCCAGCGCCAGTCCACCGGCGATCTCATCTCCCGCGGTCTCGCCGACACCAACCAGCTGCAGTACACGCTCACGACTGTCGCCAACGAAATCCTCAAGCAGCCCACGACGCTCATCGGCTCCCTCAGTGTGCTCATCTGGCTGGCGTTTGCCGAGCAGGGCGTCGCGCTCGTGCTGGTCTGCCTTGCCATCATCCCGCTGTGCGTGCTGCCGATCCGCTATGTGGGCAAGAAACTCATCAAGCGCGCCGGGCAGGTGCAAAGCCAGCTCGGCTCCGTGACCGACCGCTTCAGCGAAAACCTCAGCGCCGCGCGCGAGGTGCGCGCCTTCGGGCTGGAGGAGCGCGAGATGCGGCGCTTTGCCACCATCAGCCGCGCCCTCGTGACCTTTCAGATGAAGGTGGTGAAATACGCCCAGGCCCTCACCCCAGCCATCGAGATCATCTCCGCCGTCGGCATCTCGATCACGCTGGTCTACGCCTACCGGGTGAAGGTGCCGCTCGAGTCGTTCCTCGCCATCGTCACCGCACTCTACGCGAGTTACGAGCCCATCAAGAAACTCGGCGCGCTCAACAACGAGCTCAAGCGCGGCAGCGTGGCCCTCGAGCGCCTCGAGGTCGTGCTCAAGGAACCCGTCACGATCACCGACCCCGCCCAACCCGCGACAGTCGGCCGCCTGCGCGGCGACCTGGCCTTCGCGGACGTCACGTTCGCTTACGGCCAGAACGGCGATGTACCTGCCCTCCGCGGTGTCACCATCGCCATTCCCGCCGGCACCGTCTGCGCCCTCGTCGGCCCCAGCGGCGCGGGCAAGTCCACCTTCGCCCACCTCGTGCCGCGGTTCTACGACGTGGGCGCCGGCGCCGTGACCATCGACGGAATCGATGTGCGCGCGATGCGTCTGGCCGACCTGCGCCGCAACATCGCCCTCGTTTCGCAGGAGCCGGTGCTCTTCAACGACACGGTGTACAACAATCTGCTGCTCGGCCGGCCCGATGCCTCCCGCGACGCCGTCATGGCCGCCGCCATTGACGCCCATGCCGACGAGTTCATCCGCGCCCTGCCGCAGGCCTACGCCACCATCGTCGGCGAGCGCGGCGCGCTCCTCTCCGGCGGCCAGAAACAGCGCCTGGCCATCGCCCGCGCGTTCCTGCGCAACGCGCCTCTCCTCATCCTTGACGAGGCCACGTCGGCGCTCGATTCGCAGAGCGAGCAGATGGTCCAGGAGGCGCTCCGCCAGCTCGTGGTCGGCAAGACGGTCATCATCATCGCGCACCGCTTCAGCACCATCCGCGACGCCTCGCTCATCCTGGTCTTCGACCGGGGCGAGATCGTGGCGCGGGGCACTCACGCGTCGCTCTACGCGGACAACGCGCTCTACAAGTCGCTCTACGACCGCCAGCACGGCGCCCACGCCTGAAGGGCGGGGAACACGGGCCGGCGCGCGGGGCACCCGTCACACGGCGCGTGCCCGCACGACGAAGTGCAGATAGAGGGTGTGCCGCAGCGCCCCCAACAGGAGCGCGTTCAGCAGGCGGATGTTCCAGCCGCCGTCGACTTTCTTGAACACCGCCTCGATCGTCATGCCGTTCCTCGCGAACAGCTCCTCGATGGTCTGAAAGGTGAAGAACCGCAGGTGCGTGCGGTCGAGCAGTCCCTCGTCGGCGTAGCGCCACTCCCCCCGCACCATCCTCCGGAGGTTCCGGTGAAACGCCACGTTGGGAATGCTCGCCACGATGCAGCCGCCGGGCGCGAGCAGGCGTTTGAGATTCGCCACCACCCGCCACGGATCGACCGTGTGCTCCAGCACGTCGGCGCACACGATGCAATCGACGGACGCCTCGGGCCAAGGCAGTGCCGCCTGCTCCACGCTTCCGATCACGACGCCGTCCAGCCAGCGCCGCGCCTCCTCCCCCGCCGCCGGCGAAAGCTCGATTCCCCACGCCGTGCGCACACCGTTCTCTTTGAGCCAGCGGCCAAGCGTCCCCTTGCCGCAACCCACGTCGAGCACCGTCGCGCAGCCGTCCGGGATCGCCTCGATCACCTCGGCGCGCAGGTGCGCGTAGTAATCCGTGCGGCGACCCTGCTCGGACGCGGGCAGCCAGGCCGGCAGGCGGTATTGCATTGACCCAATCAACCTTCTTCACTCGTCGCACGCTAGCCGAATCTGCCGCATGTCCGCTCCCGAGCCCCGTATCCTGGTCATCCGCCGCCGCTACCTCGGCGACCTCGTTCTGCTCGGCTCCGTCTTTCGCAATCTGCGGCTGCACTGGCCGGCGGCGCGCGTGACCGCGCTGGTGGAGTCGTCCTACGCGGGGGTGCTCGCGCTCAATCCCGACGTCGACACGGTGCTGTCGATGGCCCCTTCGCTGAGCAGCCCGCCGACATGGTGGCGGCTCCTGCGGGCGCTGCGCGCCGGCCGGTTCACGCACGTGCTCGATTTTGACGACACCGACAAGACGGCGCTGCTGGCCCGTTTCACCGGCGCATCCCTCCGGGTCACGCTGCACCTTGAAAACGTGCGCCGGCATTTCCCGTCCTTCTACACCGGGTCTGCGTTCGTGAGTTCCCCCGACTACAGCGCCCAATCCATCGCGGAGACCTATCTGCGCCTGCTCGCGCCGACCGGCGTGCCGGTCGCAACCCGCCTCGTGCGCCTCATGCCGCGCGCGGAAGACCTCGCCTTTGCCCGCGGCCTGCTGGCCGAAAAGCTCGCTGCGCAAGACGCAGAGCCGAAGACGCAAAGCTCTCAACCGCGAACCCTCCTGGTGCATCCCGGATCACGCAGCCCCTTCCGGCTGTGGCCACCGGAACGCTTTGGCGAAGTGTGCCGCCGCGTCGGGAGCGAGCTGGGGGCCAGTGTCGTCCTGATCGCCGGTCCGGGGGAGAAAGCCGTTCTCCAGGCGGTTCTTTCCCACGCGGGCTCCGCCGCGGTGGTCATCGGCGAAGCCCTGGCGGTCCCCCGGTTCGCCGCGCTCGTCAGCCTCTGCGACCTGTTCCTCTGCCATGACAGCGGCCCCATGCACGTGGCCGCGGCGGTCGGCACGCCGGTCGTGGCGCTTTATGGCTCGCAGAACGCCACGGTGTGGCGTCCGCTGGGCGACCGGCACACTGTCCTGCAGCCGCCCATGCCCTGCCGGAATTGCGTGGCGCCCGGGGTCTGCGTGCCGGGCGATTCCTACCGAAACCACTGCATCCGCAATCTCGCCGTGGACGACGTCTTCGCTGCGGTTCGCCGGCAACTCGCCCGGCCGGCCGCCCCACCATGAGCCTCGCGCCGTTCGACGAACTTCCTGCCTACGGTCGCCGCCGCGAGGCGCCCTTGATTACCTTTGGCATCCCGGCCTACCAACGGCCGGCGCTGTTGCGCGAAACCCTCGCCAGCCTGGTCCGCCAGACCGGCGGACATGATTTCGAAGTGATCGTGTGCGACGACGGCGGGCTACCCGCGACCGCGCGCGTCGTGGCGGAATTCCCGGCCGATCGCTTTTCCCTTTACCTCAACCAGCCGGCGCTCGGCGGCGTGGGCAACTGGAATCGCTGCCTGCAGCACGCCCGCGGCCGCTGGGTGATGATCCTCCACGAGGACGACATGCTCTATCCCTGGTATCTCGACACCGTCGTGCCGCGGCTGCGCGTCGGTGCCAGCGCCGTATGCACCCTGGTCGTCCAAGGCGTGACTCCGCCATTGCTGCCGCCTCCCGTCGGCCGGCCGGCGGTGCGCAATTATCCGCCGCTCTATTTCCTCAAGAGCTCGTTCACGCCATTTCCGGGCGTGCTGTTCCCTCGGATGCTCGGTCTGCGTCTTGGTGGCTTCGATCCGCGGTGGGGCCCGCTCGCCGACTACGAATTCTGGTATCGGCTCGCCGCGGCGGGACCCGTCGAGGTGGCGCGAACGGCCGGCGCATTCTACCGCGTCTCGGAAGGTCAGTGGACGGAATCGCAATGGCCGGTCATGCTGCGGCAGATGCATCTGCTGCGTCTGCGCGTCGCCCGCCAGCATCTGTCCGCCTGGCCGCGGCTCGGCCGCTGGCTGGCGCGATTCTTCACCCATCGCAGCGCCCGCGCCTACGCCCGCCGCTTCCCCGAGAGACCCGCCGGACTCGCCCGCGCGCTCGCGCTCGGCCGCATCCCGCTGAGCTCGCTGCCGAGCGGATGGGTCTGGCAGTTCGTCAAGCTGCTCGCCTGAGTTTGCGCGGGATTCGGGTGTGGGCGGGACTGGTGCCGGCCCCCAACGAACCGGCTGGATTGGGCCTCGAACTCGTCTCTCATCTGCACAAGAGGCGGTGAATCCGCTCCATCGCGACTCGCCGCGTACTGGGACAACCATCCCATTCCCGGGATGTCGCCGTCCCACGCGCGAAGCCCGGCTAATGTTCTCTCGATTGCCGAACTATCATTTCCATCTGGCAATCAATCGTTTGCTCGAACGGCCTCAATTTGGCACGGACGATGCAGTTTTTAGCGGCGGAGTATTCCTTATTCGAGCCATCCCTTCCACGTGGTTGGCGACGCGTCGGCCGCCGACCTGTGCTTCTCCTTTCAGTCCCACATATCGTCGCTCCCATGCAAGACCTAAAATATGCAGCCCGCTCGCTCGCCAAAACGCCCGGTTTCACCCTCGTCGTGGTGCTCACGCTGGCGTTCGGAGTCGCGGTCAACGCCAACATCTTTGGCCTGTTCGGCTCGCTGTTTCTGCGGCCGCTGCCGGTGCCGAACGCCGACCGCCTCGCGCTGATTGTTGAACGCGTTGCGGGTTGGTCCATGCTGCAAAATGTCTCGTTCCCCGATTTCAAAGACTATCGCGCGCGCACCACCAGCTTCACCACGCTCATTGCCTACGGCTACGCGGATGCGCACCTCAGTTCCGAGGGCAAATCGCCGGAACGCGCCTGGCTCCAGTTGGTCACGCCGGACGCATTTAGCGCCTTGGGTGTGCCGGCGGCGCTGGGCCGCACGCTGGTTCCCGCCGACGGCGAGGACAAGGGCGGCCGGGCGGTCGCCGTATTGACGTATCGCTACTGGCAGAATCACTTTGGCGGCGACCCGAACGTCGTCGGCCGGACCATCCTGCTCAACGGCCGGCCATTCTCCGTCGTGGGGGTGGCGCGCGAGGGTTTCGACGGATTCTCGCTGATGCTGGAGATGAGTGCCTTCGTGCCGACGGGCGCAGCCGACACGCTTTCACGCACGGGCGCGCGGCAGCTTGAGGCGCGCGAATACCCGGCGTGGTACGTGATGGGGAAGCTCAAGCCCGGCGCGACCTTCGTCACGGCCAGCGCCGAGGTGCAAGTGATCGGACGGCAGCTCCTCCAAGAATACCCCGACAGCCACAAGCACCCGGACTCAACGGTCATGGTGCTTCCCGAAACCCGCGCCCGCCCTGATCCCTCAATCGCCGATTTCACGCTGACGTTTGCCGCCTTGTTCCTGGGCCTCGTCACCCTCGTGCTGCTCATTGCATGCGCCAATGTGGCCAACTTGATGCTCGCCCGCGCGCTGACGCGGCAACCGGAGTTTACGATCCGCGCTGCGCTCGGCGCGAGTCGCTGGCGGCTGGTCCGGCTAGTGCTCGCGGAGAGTCTGTTGCTCGCCGCCCTGGCCGGTGTGGTGGGTTGGACCATCTCCGCCTGGACGGGTGGTCTGGTCATGCGCTTTGCTTTCGCATTCGATTCCGGCTATCCCCTTAACATCGAATACCAGCCGGCGTTGCGGGATTATCTCTTCACCGCCGCGATTTCCCTCTTTGCCGCCGTGATCAGCAGCCTCCTCCCGGCGCTGCGCGGATCCCGCATCGATCTGGTGGAACGCCTCAAGGGCGGCGCCGGTGAACGCGTGGCGGGCGCCCGGCACCGGCTGCGCGATCTGCTGGTCGTCAGCCAGGTCACATTCTCGCTTGTGGTGCTGATCGGCGCAGGGTTGTTCCTGCAAAGCCTGCACCAGATGCGCGCGATCCATCTCGGTTTCCGCACCGACCGTTTGCTCATGCTCTCCTACGATCTCGGCCTGCAGGGTTACACCGACCAGCGCGGCCAAGATTTTTCCCGCCAATTGATCGAGAAGGTGCGCGCCATCCC
>JBGOXZ010000068.1:0-9845 GCA_041479395.1 Opitutaceae bacterium | reverse complement strand
TCGAGCACTTCGTCCAACCGGGTGTCTATGCGCTGCTGGAGCTTCTCTCGTTCGGCCGGCGAGGCATATTGCAGAATGTCTTTCTCGCGCACGCGCCAAGCCGCCAGCTCGCGCGCGCCCGCGTTGCCGGTGGCCGTGGCGATCAGTTGATCGGCTTGGAGCCTCAGCACCGGACCAGCCAGTCTGGTTCGAGTCGCAGCCAGCGCGGATGTGAACCTGTCTTTTTCGCTGGGCCAGAGGAAGGGCAATTCGGCGGCGGCGGCGGATTCGGCAACGTCCAGGTGGGTAAAGGAGCTCACCTCCGCCCGCATCGCAGCGAAGGACGCCTGCAAGTCGCTGATCCACGAGCGCAGGACGCGCTGCCAATAAATGGAAACCGTGACATCCGGCGCGCCAAAATCTCCGACGTTTTGGAAGGGACGGCTCAGAAAATCGTATCCGGAGAGTTCTCGCCCGTGCTGGGAAAAGACGCTGCCGACGGCCTTTCGCTGGGCAGTGTCCATCTCTTCATAAGTGATTCCGAAATGCTCCTTGAAATAAACGTCGTCGAAGAGATTGAGTGCCGGGATATAGATCTTGCCCATCACCGTCTTCCCAAGATCGAGCGCCGGCAGCTCCTTCTTCAGGCGAGCGGCCCATTCCAAGAGCTGGTCTGCCGGCGGCGGCGCCCATCCACCCGGTTGTGCGTCGCTCCCGGGAAGGGCGGCGAATTGTTCCTGCAACTTTTCCTGCATCAATTTGAATTGCTCCTCGCTGCCGGCTTGGTGCGGCATCGATTTGAGCTGCTCGATGATGCGCTGGGCGGCGACGCGGCGACTGTCCTGAAAAGCTCGGTTCGTTTGCTCTCGCGAAAGAGGAGCTGGGTAGGCCGACCGGGAGATGTCCGCGATCAGTTGATCGCCACTGTTTTCGGAGGCCAGGACGAAAAACATCGGGCTGGGCGCCGACTGGAATTCGAAGACGCCGGCCAACAGATTCGCCTTGGTATCGAAAACACCGGCAATAGGCGCGACCGCTCCCGCCATGTCGGGCTTCTCGATCCAGGCCCCGGGTTTGAGCAAGAAGCTGTGGCTCGAATCGTCATATTGACCGCTCACTTGATAGCTTCCTTGTTTCGGCGTGCCAAAGGCACTGCGCAACTTAACTGCCGGATGAAATTTCAGCACCCCGGAAACTGCACCGCCGGATAAGGAACTGAGATTCAACTCAAGAGCCATTAGATTGGGATAGGTGAAATACACACCTTTCCATGTTCCGTTGATCGGCGAAGCTGCCGCAGAGGCGCCGGCGAGCGGGAACGACACCGTAACGGGTTCTTCAGCCGCAGTCACGGCGCAGGCGGCGCAGAGTACAAACCCGAATAACGTCGCAGATCGCTGCGATCTTATTCGCATGTAGAGGGTCTTGAGTGGATTAGCCTGCAATCCCATGTATTCAAGACGGGCTCCCTGTCAAATGAGCGAGCCACGCACCGCCGCGATTCTCCGATCCCCGCCGATCATGGTCACGGCCTGATGTCCCCCCGCCGCCGGGCGGTCATAAGCGGGCTCGTTTCCCACTCGGAGCGGAACCTCGCGCAAGCCGGCGGCAAAGAGAAAGCCCGGCCGACAGGCCGGGCTCCGGTCTGGGGGAATGGCGGAGCGAATTACTTGCCGAGGCTCTTGCGCAGGTCGGCGAGCTGGGCGGCGGAGCCGAGCTTGTCGTTGCGGCTCGCGATGAACTTGGCGTACTCGTCCATGAAGATCTTTCCCGGCGGGCGGAAATCGAACTCAGCGGGCTTGTCGCGGAAGAACTCGCGGTGCACGCGCGTCCAGACGAGGCGGCCGTCGGTGTCGATGTTGATCTTGGTGACGCCCAGCTTGGCGGCAGGCAGGTATTCGTTGATGTCCACACCGACGGCGGTGCCGAGCTTGCCGCCCGCGGCGTTGATGCGCTGGACCTCATCCTGCGGCACGCTGGAGCTACCGTGCATGACGATCGGGTAACCGGGGACGAGTTTCTTGATGCCCTCCAGCACCTCGAAGTGAAGCGACTGCCGGCCCTTGAACTTGTAGGCGCCGTGGCTCGTGCCGATGGCGGCGGCCAGCGAGTCGCAACCCGTGAGCTTGATGAATTTCTGCGCCTCCTCGGGCTTGGTCAGGCAGGCGTTGCCTTCCTCGACCTTGATGTCCTCCTCGACGCCGCCGAGCATGCCGAGCTCGGCCTCGACGGAGATGCCCTTCTTGTGCGCGGCGGTCACGACGCGCTTGGTGATCGCGACGTTCTGGTCGAAGGGCTCGTGCGAGGCGTCGATCATCACCGAGCTGTAGAAGCCGGAGTTGATGCAGTCGTAGCAGGTCTCTTCGTCGCCGTGGTCGAGATGCACGGCGTAGATCGCCTCGGGAAAGATCGCCTCGGCGGCGCGGATGATGGCCTCGAGCATGCGCTTGTCGGTGTATTTGCGCGCGCCCTTGGAGATCTGGATGATGAAAGGGGCCTGCGACTGGAGGCAGCCGCGAAAGAGCCCCATCGCCTGCTCGGCGTTGTTGATGTTGTAGGCGCCGACGGCGTATTTCCCGTAGGCGTGTTTAAAGAGCTGCGCGGTGGTGACGATCATAAGCGTGACGGATTCGGGAGAATCGGCAGGTTACCTTGTGCCGGAATGCGCGCACAAGTGTTTTTTCTCCCTCGCCGACGTGCAGAAGACGCGCTTGCCGTATTAGAATTTCCCGACGACGGGTGCGGTGACAAGCAGCCGAGCTCGTGAGAGCCTGGAGCTTGGCCTTGTTGAAGGCAGGCCGCGGGCATCCTAATACTTGCGGATTCGGCTACGAAAACCGCCCGCTGCCGCAGTCAGGATCAGCCGCCGGGTGGACGGGGCGCTTGGAGCGCCGACGTCGCCGCGGTGCCGCCCGCCTGAACCGCACCACCAACGGGTTGCGGCTGGGCGCCGCCGTTGCTGAAAAGCTGCCGCATCATCCGCCCCATCTGCCGCTGCGCCTGCTGCTGCGCTTGAAGCTGCTGCAACGCGGCCAGCTGCGCCGGGGTCAGCACCGACTGGGCTTGGGCGACTGCCGCATCGGTGATCGGCGGGCTGTTGCGGTTGTTGATCGCACCGGCAATCGTGGGCCCGGCCGCGGCCATCCAGGCGCCCGCGGCCTGGTTCTTGGCGGAAGTATTGGCGGCCAGGATGTTCACGAGCTGGTCGACTTGGTACGCCTGCAAGGGCGCGCCGGTGTAGCTCAGAGTCTGCGCCAGCTGGTTGACCAGATTGCGCTGCGGCAGCGTTTGCTCGTAGCTCTGGTATTGGGAATACTGGGCATCTCCCAACGTCTGGCGGATGGTGCTGTCGACCTGCGCCTGCGCGGCCTGCAGCAGGCTGGCGATTTGCGCCCGGTCGTCGGGATTGCGGGGATTCAAACCCTGATCCCGCGCGGCGCCCATGACGTCGAGGAGCGCGTTCTGCTTTTCCACGAGGAGGCTCTTGAATTTGTCGAGATCGGCGGGGCTGAGATTCAGGCTCTTGAAGAGGGCGGCGTAACGCGTATCGAGCCCGGCCTTCTGCTGCGCGGTCCAGAGTTTGTTGAATTCTGGATTGTCGAGCAGGGTGGCAAGGTTGGTGAAACCATTGCGGCGATTGAATCGGCCGGGCCCCGCACGCCCGGGCCCCTGGCCCTCGTCCGCCGCCACGCCGGCATTCTCCTCCTCGGCCATGCCGGCTGGACCTCCGCGCGCGCGCAGGTCGGCGACCTCGGCCTCGAGCTGATTCTTGCGCTTCTCCAAATCCCACAGACGCTTCTGCAGGTCGGCGCGCGCGCTGTCGCTGAGGCTCGCGGCGCGCAGCTTGATGAGTTCCCGGTATTGGTTCCAAGCGAGCGCCCCGCCCGCAATCGTCGTCACGGCGAGCAGGACGATGGTGTAGATCTTTATCCTTGGGTTGGCCATTGAACAAGCATGACGCGGCGGAGCCGGCGGGAGTTACGGACTTCCCGGCGTGGGGCGCTATTTGGGAATGGAGGGCGGGGTTGCTTCGGCTCGCCATGGCATTGCGCGAAGGCAGCCGGAACCCCGTCCGCGGCAACCGGCCCGGAGTGCCGGTTCCACCCATATCCGCCCGACGACGGCGACTTCTTCCCTGACGGAACCTGGCCCGATTGGATGGGCGTTCTCAGAAGGCGAGCGTTGCCCAGTCACGAATCGGGCGCCGCTGACCCGGCCGCGTCGCCTTCCCGTGGCTTTGCCGCCGGCGCTTTCTTTGCCTTGGGCGCCCGCGGCGCGAATTCGAAGCCGGTCGTCAGATCCGGCTTCAACACCAGGTAGGCCGAGAACGGCCGACGGGTGCGCTGTGACCAGAATTTGTCGAGGAGGTCGGTCTTGCCCGTCTCGATCATCTTCAGGAACTGCTCCCGCGGTATGTCGCGGGCCAGGATGCGGCGCGAACAGCGGACCAGGATCTTGTCCTCGCCGTTCTCGGTTCTTCGGATCACGTAGCTCTGCGGCGTCTCGTACACCTGCGCGTCCGGGCCGAACCGGGCCGGCGCTGGCGCGATCGGCTGCAGTCCGGTGAAGTCAATCTTTACGCCGCCGTTGCCGTCGCGCTGGCCTTCAAACTGGAACACGACCTTCTTGGCCACCGGGTCAAACTTGAGCATCGCGCTGAATGGCCGGCCGGCCTTGGAACGAAAATTGTCCAGCGGCCCGATCTGGCCCTTTTCGGCCAGTTCGCGCGCTTCGGCCTCCTCGATGCGGCGGTTGCCGATGACCTTGTAGATGGTGATCTCGCCGTCCTGCGATTTGAAGGCGCGCAGGGTCTCCAGCATCGGTTTGCCGTCCGTCGGGCTGTTCCAATCGAGCCGGCGGGCGTCCTCGGGCGACTCCTCGAAGGTCTTCACCCGCTCCACGATGCCCTTCGTGACCTCGATGATTTCCCGCATGAACTTCTCGCGGGAGAATTTGCCGTGTTCGATCTGGCGCAGCTTGTACTCCCATTCGCCGGTCATGTCGGGCTTCGTGAGCCCCTCGGCCTGCACCGCCGTGAGGAACTGCAGCAGCGACTCGGCCTTGGGCGTCGGCACGAGTTCGCGCTGCTGGCGCTCGAGATACCGCTGGTTGATGAGACCGTCGATCGTATCGGCGCGGGTGGCCGGCGTGCCCAGCCCCCGCTCCTTCATGGCCTCGGCCAGATCCTCGTCGTCGACGAGCTTGCCGGCGCCTTCCATGGCGGAGAGCAGCGTGGCTTCGGTGTAGCGCGGCGGCGGCTTGGTCGTTTCCCCGTGCAGCTCGGTGGACACGGTGCGGGCCTGCGGAGGCTGGCCGTCGGCCGGATCGAGGGCGGGCAGGGCTTTCGAGTCGGGCGAGTCGTCGTCCACCGTCGTGCGGCCGTAGACGGCAAGCCAGCCCGGGAAGGTGAGCACCTTGCCCTCGGTCTTGAAGGCGTGGCCGGCCACGGTGCTGAGGCGCGTGGTGATGTCGAATTCCGCCGCCGGGTGGAAGACCGCGACGAAACGGCGCGCGATCATGTCAAACACCTTCGCCTCCATGTCGTCGAGGTGCTTCGCCTCGTGCGTGGTCGGAATGATCGCGAAGTGGTCGGTGACCTGCGCGTTGTTGAAAATGCGCTTGTTCGGGCGGACCCAATCCTGCGCCAGCACGCGCTGCGCGTGGGGCGCCAGCGCGCCGTGCAGGTTGGCGAGCGTCTGGTGGACGGTCGGAATGTAATCCTCCGGCAGGGCGCGCGAATCGGTGCGCGGATAGGTGATCATTTTGTGCCGCTCGTAGAGCGCCTGCGCGATCTGCAGCGTGCGGCGGGCGGAGAGGCCGAAACGGTTGTTGGCTTCGCGCTGCAGCGTGGTCAGGTCGTAGAGGCGGGGGGCGATTTGGGAGGAGGATTTGCTTTCCTCGGTCACCGCGGTGAACGGCTGGGCGCGGCACGCCGCCAGCGCGGCCTCGGCCGCGGCTTGGTCCCAGACGCGGTCGATCCGGTCCTGGTCGTCATTCTCGGCCTTCTTGAAGTCGGGCCGCTGGTAGACGCCCTCGTAGGTGCCCTTGGTGATTTGGAAAACGGCGGTGATGCGCCAGAAGGGGCGGGGTCGGAAATTGCGGATTTCGAGTTCGCGGGCGAAGACGATGGCGAGCGTGGGGGTTTGGACGCGGCCGACCGAGGCGACGTTGCCGGCGCGCGAGCCGAACATGCGCTTGGTGAGCGCGCGCGTGCCGTTGATGCCGATCAACCAGTCGCTTTCCGAGCGGCAGCGCGCCGCCTCGGACAGTGGCACCATCTTTTCGCCGGCGCGGAGATGCTGGAACGCTTCGCGGATGCCGGCGGTGGTCATGGACGACATCCACAGGCGCTGCACGGGCTTGGCGCACTTCGCGAGCTGGTAGATGTAGGTGAAGATGAGTTCGCCCTCGCGCCCGGCGTCGCAGGCGTTGATGACGGTTCCGACGTCTTTTCGCGCCATCAGTTTCTTCAGCTCGTTGAAGCGGCGTTTGGTGTCCTCGATGGGTTTGAGCTCGAATTGCTTCGGAATGATCGGCAGCATCTCGAGCCGCCAGAAACGGTATTTCTTCTCGTCGATATCCTCGGGCATGGCCAGTTCGACGAGGTGGCCGACCGCGGAGGCGACGACATAGTCCGCGTTTTCGAAATAGTCGCCCTGGTGGGCGAAGCGGCCGAGCGCGTGGGCGATATCGGCGGCCACGCTGGGCTTCTCGGCGATGATCAAGAACTTCATAGGGGCGCAACGCGTTATCCACTGGCGGGCGGATTTCAAGCCTTAGTTTCACAAATCGCATTTCATCGAGCCGCGCGCGTGCGCGTGACGCGCGCGCCCGCGCGCGAGGGGCGGCGGGATTCGGAGACGCGCAATGTGGAGCTCATGAATTCGGAAGCCACCTTGGAATCGTCGCCCCCATGCCACCGATCCCGGCGGGATCCGATCCGGTGGGGCGCCTTGTCCGTCACGCGCTGCCGCGGCCATCTGGCGGCCGGCGGTTCAAGGACAGATCGCCCTACCATGCCGGGGCATCGCGCGCGCGGAATACAATTCCCGTGGCGGAGTCCGGCGACTCCGCCCTACAGTTTCCAAGGCATTAATTCGTCCACGCCCCCGGCAGCTTCGGCGTCCCGACCATCCCACGGTCGAACGTCGGCCCGAGCGCCACAGCGTCGGCCATGTTCAACGGAGCGGATCTTGCTTTCGGAATTCTCAGTCCACACGGCCATGCGCAGCGATGTTCAACCTTGAACATCGCTGCGCATGAACCCCGTCGGAGAGATTCCCTCTGAAGGCCTCGGCGCGCGATGGCGCGACGGGTTGTGCCAGCCGAGCACCTTGACGCAGCGGACTGCACCGCAAGAACGGAGGATGATCGCGCGCTTTCGTGTCACGGGCGCCTCTGAGAAACTTGGGCGCAAGCAGTGGGTCCGCTCGGTCCATTACCCCTCATATGGAAGCCCGGCTGGAGCCGGAAGAAGCGCGCTGCGCCGAAGCACGGACGGGTTCGCCGAATGGGGCATTTCCGTCGGTATCGGAGTCAGGTCCTTCGTGCCCAGCGCTGTTCAAGGTTGAACAGCGCTGGGCACAAACCACCGTCACAGGATGCCGCGTTTAGCGGCAGGCGGACGCATTCTCCGGCCAGAACGGAGCCGCTCCTCAGGCCGCCGGCAGCTTGGGCGTCTCGGCGATCACGCTGTCGAGCGCGCGGAGCAGCGCGGCGATGGTGTCGTCGGTTTCGTCGCCCATGTTGGAAATGCGGAAGGTCTTGCCCTTGAGCTTGCCGTAGCCGCCGTCGATCACGAATCCGTGCTTCGCCTTGAGCACCTTGAGCAGGGCCGGCAGGTCGAGATTGAGCGTGTTGACGAAGCAATTCAGCGTCACCGAGCCATAGCCCTCCTTCGGGAAGAGTTTGAAGCCCTTCGCGAACGCCCATTCGCGGACGGCACGGTTGAGGCGGGCGTGACGCGCATAACGGTTCGCGACGCCCTCGGTCTTGATGTCCTCGAGCTTCGACTTGAGGCCGTAGATATGCGGGAGGCACGGCGTGCTCGGCGTCATGTCTTTTTCGTGGTTGGCCTGGAATTCCAGCAGGTCGAGGTAGTAGCCGCGCTCCGTCACCGTGGCGGCGCGCTCCAGCGCGCGCTTCGACACCGAGCAAAGCGAGAGGCCGGGCGGCAGGGCGAGCGCCTTCTGCGAACCGGTGATCATAATGTCGATGCCCAGCTCGTCCTTCTTGATCGCCAGCGCGCTGAACGAGCTCACGGTGTCGACGATCGAAATGACTTCGGGAAACTGGCGCACCACGGCCATGACGGCCGCGATGTCGGTCATGCAGCCGCACGAAGTCTCGTTATGGATCACCGTGACGGCGTCGTACTGGCCGGTGGCGAGCTCCCGCCGCACCGCCTCCGGGTCGACGGGCTGGCCCCACTCGAACTTGAGCGCCCCCGCCGGCTTGCCGCAGCGGTTGGCGACGTCGTTCCACTTGTCCGAGAAGGCGCCGTTCATGCAGTTGAGCACCTTCTTTTTGACGACGTTGCGGACCGCCGCCTCCATCATGCCCCAGGCGCTGCTTGTGCTGAGATAGACCGGGTCCTTGGTGTAGAAGAGCGCCTGGAGGTCCGGCTGCAGGGACTGGTACAGCGCCACGAAGTCGGAGCTGCGGTGCCCGATCATGGGCTGGGCCATCGCGTGCAGCGTCTTTTCGGAAACGGCCACCGGGCCGGGGATGAACAGTTTGTAGCTCATGGGCGGAGAACAGGATTCAATTCAGAAGCCGGGAAGCCAAGAGGAAATGCGAGTGTGCACGCCGGGTTTCACGGCTGCTGCCTTCGCACTCAGGTGCCGGTCTGCTTGACGATCTTCCGGTTGGCGTCGCCGAGGACGAGCACCTTCGGCTGCCAGCCGGCCGCTTTGCGTTCGTCCACGCCGGCAAACACCATGATGGTCAGCAGATCCCCGCGTTTGCCGAGGTGGGCGGTGGCGCCGTTCAGGCTGATCGTTTTTGAACCGGCGGGCGCCGCGATGGCATAGGTTTCAAACCGCTCGCCGTTGTTCAGGTTGCTGACGAGAATCCGTTCGTACGCCCGGAGTCCCACAAGGGCCATGAAGTCGGCATCGATGGCCAGACTGCCCTCGTAGTTGAGGCTCGTGTCGGTCACCTCGGCGCGGTGGATTTTGGACTTGAGCAGATTGAGTTGCATGACGCGGCCCGGACGGTAGGAAACCTTTACCAAGCGAAACGACGCCCGGTACGTCAACCCCCAATCCAGTTCGCCCACGTATGCCGCTGTCCTGGCTGAAGAAGAAGTACTACGCGTTCGAGCAATACACCGTCGACGTGATCCTCGGACGGCGGGAGGACACGGGCGCGGCGATCTACGGGGCGTTTTTGCAGGGGGTGTCATTCCTGTTCAGCGGGGTGGTGCAGCTGCGGCTCTGGCTCTACCGGCAGCGCCTCCTGCACGACCAGCCGCTGGGCTGCCTGGTGGTCGTGGTCGGCAACCTGACGGTGGGCGGCACCGGCAAGACCCCGGTTGTGGAAAAGTTCGCCCGCGCGCTGGCGGACCGCGGACGCAAGGTGGCGATTCTCAGCCGCGGCTACAAAAGCAAGCGGCCGCCCTTCTGGCTCCAGGCCTGGAATGCCCTCACGCATTCGGACGAGCCGCCGCCGCGGGTGGTGAGCGACGGCGCGCGCGTGCTGCTCGACTCCGAGCAGGCGGGCGACGAGCCCTACATGCTGGCGCGCAATCTCCCGGGGGTGGTCGTGCTGGTCGACAAGAACCGCGTGAAGTCCGGCACCTTTGCCATCCGCCGTTTCGGCTGTGACACGCTCGTGCTCGACGACGGCTTCCAGTATCTGCCGCT
>JBGOXZ010000067.1:0-9947 GCA_041479395.1 Opitutaceae bacterium | reverse complement strand
GGTCGCGAGCACCTGTCCGCCGTAGCTTCATGCGAAGGCGGAAGCTCGCTCCTACAATTGCATGGTTCCGGCTTGGACCTTCGGCCATTGTCATTCCCGCCATGCTCACCGACGCCGCCACGACCCTCGCCGACCTCAAACAACGCGTGCTCGCATTTGTCCGCGAGCGCGATTGGGAACAGTTTCACTCGCCGAAGAATCTCAGCATGGCGCTGGCCGCCGAGGCCGCGGAGCTGATGGAGCATTTCCTCTGGACCGAGCAGGGTGCCTCGCACCCGCGGGCGCGGGAGGCGGCACGGCGTCGCGAGATCGAGGACGAACTGGCCGACGTGGTGATCTACGCGCTGGAATTTGCCAACGTGACCGGCACCGACCTCGCCGCGGCCATCGAGACGAAGCTCGCCGCCAACGCGAAGAAATACCCGGTGGAGAAGGCCCGCGGCCGGGCGAACAAGTACACGGAGTTGTGACGGGATGTGGAAACAGGGGAGTAGGAGAATAGGGCGGCTGTGCCTCATCCACTCATCGGCCCATTCTCCAATTCACCCTTTCCCTCCTCACCCGCCGCGACCGCACATGCAGGCGCCGCCGCAACCGCATCCACTCCCGCGGGAGGCCCGGGGCCCCGGGGCGCTTTTGCCGCCCAGGCCCATCAGGCCATAGCCGCCGGAGATGATGCGATGCATGGGTTCGCCCGTGTCAGGATGCCGCGTAAGCGGCGCGTCCTTCATGCTCTGGATGACTTCGAAGCGCATCGGCAGCTCGTCGGGATGCTGCGGAATGGTTTCGTAGACGTAGGTGGCCATCGGGAGGGTCGAGTGAAAGTAAAAAGTGAACGTGGTCAAGCCGGCCGGCCGTGGGAATGTGGTACTCCCGCGCGCACGGTCACTTTCACCGTCACCTCAAAACGTGTCGCCCTTCCAGCCCCACATGCCGTGGCGCACGTCGATGAATTTCACGTAGACGCGTTCGGGCCGGATGCCGAGGTGTTCGTTGATCAGGCCGCACAGGGTCTGGCTGAGCCGTTTGGTTTTGTCCGCCGGCAGGCCGATGCTTTTCAGTTCGAGGAAGGCCACGGGATCATCGGTGCCGGCGAACATCATGGGCGTGTCGGGCTGCAGGGCGATCATCACGAACTCCTCGGGTTTGCCGAGTTCGCGGGCCACCAAGGCCGAGGCATCCTTCAGCACGTTGCGCTCGGCCTTTTCCGAGAGGGGAAGATTGGTCTGGATTTTCAGGTAGGGCATGAGGCACCTCCGGTTGAGTGTTGAAGAATCCCCACATCTGCTTCTGACAGCGTGGAGCATGAACGGTTCGCCGCCGGCTGTCGAATGCCAAGTCGGTGGAGCCGCCCCCGGCGTCGCTCGGCGCTTGCGGCGCGGCGCCGGGTCCATTCACTCGGGGAAAATTCCACCGCCATAGCCCTTCATCACAAGGTCGTCCGCAACTACTACATCCTGCCCTGCTGCCTGCTGCTGCTGAACCTCTGCACGACGGTGCTCTCCTACAAGGCGAAGCTCATTCCCGACCGGCTGCTGCAGACGGCCTTCATCATGTTCATGGTGCTGATCGGCAGCTCGCTCGTGGCGTATGTGCTCTCGCCGGCCATCGAGGCGCTGGTGCATTCCCTGCACCAGGCCAGCCGGCAGCGCGGGGGCAATGCCGGCGAGGCGGTCTTTCTCGTCGTGCTCGGCGTCGGGATCTACGCGCTCTATTACGCGGTGTACATCCACGGGCCGCAGTCGGTGCTGCCGCCGGCGTGGCGGAACTGACGCGGATTAACCGGCGGCCGGAGGTCGCAGGGACGGCAGCGAGGGGAAATATCCCAAGCCTCTGTGTCCTGCCGTAACACGAGCCATTTCATCCCTTCGGTCGGAAGGCCTTCATCACGGCCTCGTTGGTTTCAAGGCGCGGTCCGCCCATGAGGTCGAGGCAGTAGGGAATCGCCGGAAACACAGCCTCGAGATTTTCGCGGATGGCCTTGGGCCGGCCGGGCAGGTTGACGATGAGCGTCTTGCCCCGGATGCCGGCGATCTGGCGCGAGAGACTCGCGGTGGGCACGTATTTCAGCGATGCCGCGCGCATCAATTCGCCGAAGCCGGGCAGCAGCTTGTGGCAAACCGCCACGGTGGCCTCGGGCGTCACGTCGCGCGGCGCGGGGCCGGTGCCGCCCGTCGTCACCACGAGGCTGCAGCCCGCCTCGTCGGCCATGCGGCGCAGCTCGGCCTCGATGACCGGCTGCTCGTCGGGCACGATCCGATAGTCCACCTCGAACGGCGTGACGAGCCACTCACGCAGCAGCGCCACGGCCGCCTTGCCGGGGGTGTCCTCGTAGAGGCCGGCGCTGGCGCGGTCCGAGACGTTGATGACGCCGAGCTTGATCATAGCGAACTGAACCACGGATGACACGGATGAGCACGGATAAGACGAGCCTTAATCTGTGTTAATCCGTGCAATCTGTGGTCAAAAATCTCTGCGAAGTTCCTCCGGGGTGCGACCTCCGGCGCGCAGCGTCCGCAGGCTGAGGGCGTCGTGGCGCTTGGCGAGGCGCACGCCGCACTCGTCGGTCAGCAGCGGGCAGTGATAGAATGCGGGCGCCGACAGCCCGAGCGCGCGATAGAGCAGGAGCTGGCGGAAAGTCGACAGCAGCAGGTCGGCCCCGCGCACGACCTCGGTGATGCGCATCGCGGCGTCGTCCACGACGCAGGCGAGCTGGTAGGCGGGCGTGGCGTCCTTGCGCCAGACGACGAAGTCACCGAAATGCACGCCGGGCGTGGCGGACTGCGGGCCGTAGTTTGCGTCGACAAACATCAGCGTCGCGCCGTCGGGCACGCGGAAGCGCCAGTTGGCCCCGGTTCGCGGCCCCGGCAGGTGGGAGGGAGCAAGTGACACGTGACGGGGGAGATTGTCGGGTCGGCAGGTGCCGGGGTAGATCGGCTCGTCGGGCGCCCAGGCTTCGCCGGGCGGAGTTTCGTGCGGCGCGCCGGCGGCCTCCTGCACATCGCGGTGCGAACAGGTGCACGGGTAGACGGCCCCGGCGGCCCGCAGCTGTTCAAAGGCGGCGAGATAGCGGGCGCGCCGCCCGCTCTGGTTGTAGGGCGCATGCGGACCGCCAACATCGGGTCCCTCCTGCCACGCCAGGCCGAACCAGCACAAATCCTCCAGCATCGCCGCGGCGAAGTCGTCCCGCGCTCGGGCCGCGTCGAGATCCTCGTTGCGCAAAACGAGCACGCCGCCGGCGGCGCAGGCGCGCTGCTGCGCCGTCCAGAACGTCCGGGCATGGCCGAGGTGCAGGTACCCGGTGGGGGAGGGCGCGAGCCGCCCGCGATAACTGGGGGAGAAAGAAACCACGGATTGCACGGATACACATGGATTGGGTACGGGGGAACAAACTATTTCTACTTTAATCCGCGCCCATCTGTGTCATCCGTGGTCCAGACCATGCCAAGATTGATCTGCGTCTACTGCTCCTCGAGCGACCGACTGGACCCGAAGTACTACGAGACGGCCGCGGGCTTCGGCCGGCAGCTGGTCGCGCACGGCTGGGGCCTGGTCTACGGCGGCGGCAACCGCGGCGCCATGGGCGTGGTGGGCCGCACGGTCAAGGAGGCCGGCGGCCACGTGGTCGGCATCATCCCCGAATTCATGAAATCGCGCGAACTGGCGCTGACCGACGCCGACGAGCTCATCACCGTGGCCACCCTGCGCGAACGCAAGCAGCTCATGGAGGAGCGCGCCGAGGGTTTCGTCACGCTGCCGGGCGGCATCGGCACGCTGGAGGAATTCATTGAGATCATGGTGCTGCGCTATCTCAACCTCGTGCACAAGCCGATGATCCTCGTGAACCAGGACGGTTTTTATGACGACCTGCTGCGATTTTTCGAGCGCATGACGCGCGAGCGCTTCAAGTCGCCGGGCCTGCACGACCTGTTCACCGCGGTCGACACGATCGACGAGGTCTGGCGGCACTTGCAGAACCCGAAGCCCTTCACCGCCGACGAGCTCTGGCGCGAGCGCGGGGCGCCACGCTGAAGCGGCCAGCGCTCCCCCGCGACCTCGCCGGGCCTGCCCCTCCATGGCATCAGGGAATCACCCACCCGCCGGTCCCTCTCCCCAGCCGCCACCGGAAACATGTCAACTATTAGTATTAGTTGACGTTCGGCAGAGAACCAGGATGGCGAAATGGCATGCCGGGCGCATGCGGCGCCAGTTGCACTAGCAGAGTTCCGCAGCCGCCATGCATCGCTCCGCCGTCCTCCGCCTGCTGCGCGCGCACCTGCCGGGCGCCACCGATCCCTACGAAGCGGCGATGACCGCCGAGATCATCCATTTCGTGGAGGAACATGCCGATTGCCTGCTGCGCACCTGCGCGCCCGGGCACCTCACGGGTTCGGCGTGGATCGTGGACGCGCCGCGGCGCCGTGCGCTGCTCACGCATCACCGCAAGCTGGGCAAATGGCTGCAACCCGGCGGGCACGCCGACGGCGAGGCCGACCTGCTCGCAGTGGCGTTGCGCGAGGCGCGCGAGGAGACGGGCCTGACCCGGCTACGTGCCGTATCATCCGGGGTTTTCGACGTGGACCGGCATTGGATCCCGGCGCGCGGCGACGCGCCGGGACACTGGCACCTCGATCTGCGTTTTCTGATTGAAGCCGATGCGGAGGAGGAATTGGTCGTCAGCGACGAGTCGCACGATCTGATATGGGTGGAACTCGCGTGCGTCGGCGTGCTCAACCCCGAGGAATCCATGCGCCGCCTGGTGCGGAAAACCATCACCATTCCGGCCGAATGATCGGATCCAGACCAAGCTCTGGGCTGCCTTTGGCCGCGCCGCCGTCACACGGCCGTTAGCGTAGCTGCGACGTCAGAACCTGAAGCACAACCCCACACTGAGCAGGTTCGCCTTTGTGCGTTCCATTGGAAGTCGGTCGATACCGGAGCCGACTTCGGTGCTCGCAATTTGGAGGTCGCGGTAGCCGATCTCCAGTTCCATCGCGTCCGTGAGCTTCAGCGTCGCGCCGAAAGCGCCACCGTACACGGCCGACCATTTGCTGAAACTTGCATGGGGAGCCGCTCCGGACCGGTATTGCGTCAGGTCCCCGCGGCTGTTGGCCAAACCCAACGACAGTCCAAGGAAGACCCGAAGCTGGGCGTCCTCTGCGCCGAAGCGGTAGCGGTAGTTCACCAGATAAGGCACAAACTGACCGCTGCCCTTGGTGGTGAAAACGAATTGGCCGGCACCCGCATTTTGCGTCAGTGCCCAATTCATGGAGGCAATTTCGAGGCCGAGTTCGTGCTCGTTGCTTGCCCCGAGGGTGGAGCCGGCGGCCAGGCTTAGGCCGGTTTTGTTGGAGTAGCCGGAGTTCTGGTAGCTCACATACATCACCGATGGACGGACGAACAGCTCGGCCATCGCCGGGCGGACCACGGCCATGGAGCCCAAACACAATAAGGTCAGCCGTAAACATTTCATAGCTGGAGGGTGGGGTTGGTCTTGGGTGTCGGCGGGTGGACACAGCATTCGCGCTGGACCCTGCCAAACGCGGTTTAGCAGGCTGGACTGCAGTTCTTCGCGCTTCGACCCGGGTTGATGATGCCCTGGCGCCCCGCGTTTGACAAGGCGCGAAACTTCCGACCGAAATCTCCAACGCGTGTGCGGTTCGGCCCGGATGGGGAAACCAACCCGGCCGCGGGGGAGGGTCATCCGCTCGTGCACCCCGTTGCGATCGACCGGCGAATCCCGCTACTTCGCCTTCGCCACCTCGACCTCGAAGACGTGGGTCGGGCCGAGCAGGTTGGACCGAAAGACGATCCACTTGCCGTCGGGCGTGAAGGTGACGTTCGGTTCCAGCCGGTAGTCGTGCTTCGCCAGGTTGACGAGGTGCTCGGCCTGGAAATAGCCGGTGTGGATGAGGTCTTTCTGGTCGGGCCACGCGCCGGCGGCATTGGGCACCAGCACGGGGCGGAACAAATAGATCCACTGGCCGTTGCCGGGCGGGCTGAGCGTTTTGCCGTCGGGCGTGTGGTTGGCGACGCTGCTCGGCCCGCCGCCATCGCCGGCGAAGAGCGTGCCGTCGGGCGACACGTTATAGTGCACCGACCATTCGCTGCGCTGGAGATTGTACCAAGTTCGCTCGCCGGTCGCGAGATGCACACCCGCCACCCAGAACACACCGCTTTTCGGCGTCTGCAGGTCGTACCACACGGTCTTCCCGTCGCGGCTGAAGAACTCGTGGCCGGCGATCTCCATGTCCATCGTCCGCTTGTGCATCAGGCGCAAGCCGGTGCCGTCGGTGCGGATCGTCCAGACGCGGTCATTGAACTGCCAGGGCCCCTCGTGGCAGAACATGATGATGCCCGGATCGGTGGGGGAGCATTGCAGGTGGTTGAGCCAGTCGTGACTCGCGAGGAGGCGCCGGAACTCGCCCGTCGGGAGATTCACGGTGTAGAGTATCATCGGCCGGCCCTCGGCCCAACGCGCGCCGAGGCGTCCGCCCGAGTCGCCGGGCGGCGTCGGCCGCGGTTCCGCCTTGCCCTGCGGATCGATGCCCAGGCCCACGAGCAGCGTCTCGTCGGCATTGAGGGCGAGGTTGCCGCCCGGCTCGACCGCGGAGGGCACTCTCGCGACCTCGCGCGTGGCGTGGGTGTCGAGGTTGGTGGCGAAGATGGTGTTGTCCCGGACGTAATAGACGTCCCCGGTCTTGCGGCCCGTGACGAGCACGTTGACGCGGCCTGACACCACTTGATCGATCGCGCGCGTCTCCAGGTTGACCGTGGAGAGTCCGCTCGGCGTGGTCATGATCAGCTTCTTGCCGTCGGCCGAGTAGGCGTTCTGGTGGAAATAGAGGCTCGCGCTGCCGTCTTCCTGGGAGAGGCGGATCACGCGGTGACCCGTGTCGGGATCGATCCATTCGACCGGCAGTTCGCCCGCCGCGCGAGCGGAGGCCGGAGGCCAGAGGCCGGTGGCCAGAAGACAGAGGACAGAGGTCAGAGATTGGCGGAGGGAGTGTCGGGGGTAAGTCATGGCTTCACGAAATGGTCGAATAGGGCGAATGATAGCCGGGTCCAACGACCTGCCAAACAAGTTGGACGCGGGGAACACAGAGCTGGACGGAGCCCGCAGAGCGGCGAGGCTTCTGGTTGCGAGCAAATCTGATCTTTGTGGCCTCTTGGCCTGACTCGATGTCCTCTGTGACAAGAAACATCACCGGTACAGCCAGACGATGTCCTCTTGGCGGACCCAGCCGGTCTGTCCGTTGGGAAAGGCGAGGCGCACCCAGCCCAGGAAGGTCTTATCCACCACGGCGAGCGAGCCGGCGGGCAGCGAGGAGGTTTTCTGCTGCGTGTCGGCCTCGGTGGGAATCGAGCGCAGCAGCGCCTGGTGCCACGCAATCGCGGCGCGCGGATCCGTGGTGTCGCCATAGAAGTGGAGCGACATCACGGCGGCGAGCGTGAGGAGAAACGCAGCGCCCACGGCGGCAAAGGCGGCGGGCCGCATCCAGCCGTTGGGCGCGCCGCGGTAGGCGCGCAGCAGGAAGAGCAGCACGCCGGCAGCCAGCAGCACGCCGGCCGTCACGAGCAGCCATTGCCACTCGGCGGGTGAGGCCAGGCGGGCCAGCAGATGCGGCCCGGAGGCTTGGGCAAACTCGCCGAGTCCGGGCGGCGTGTAGCCGGCCCGCTCGTAGCCGAGCGCGAGGTGCCAGCGCACCGATTCGTCGCGCGGGTTGAGCAGGAACGCGGATGTCCACTGGGCCGCCGCCTCGGGCCAGTGACCCTGCTGGGCCAGCGCGAGGGCAAGATTGTGCCGGGCGATCCAGTCGGTCGGCGTGCGGGTGATCGCAGCCCGCCAGGCCTCCTCCGCGGCCGCGAACGCTCCGGCGTTGTAGGCGGCCAGGGGACTGGCGTAGTAGTTCAGGGTTTTCGGTTCACCGTTTTGGGTTGATTCTGCCGCAATGGCTGAGACCGGAGACCCGAGACCGGAGAGCAGAATCAACAAGATGAGAGCGGTGATCAGCTTGCCACTTTCCGGTTTCCGCAATCCGGTTTCGCCGCCGGCCAGCCAGGGCAGGAGGCTGCGCGGCTGGAACAACGAGGACGGCTGCCAGCCCGGGACGCGCGTGGTTTCGAGCGCGGCCTCGGCGCGGACCACCCAGTCGCCGGGCAGGGCGTTGTCGGGACCATAAAGGACGCGGTCGGCCTCCGCCCAAAGCGCCGTCCAAGCGCGCTGGTCGGAAGGTCGCAGGTCGAGGGTCTCGTCTTTCGGCGGGGCTGCGGAGGACGGGCCGGGGGTGGAGTTCAAAATTGAGTTGGCGATGGTCGCGCTGGTGGGCGCGGCGTGGGCGATGCCGAGGAGCGTGGCGGCGTCGCGCTGCCAGGCGTGCAGAGCCTGCGCCCGAGCCGTCGCGCCGCCGCCACCGCGCAGGAAGGCCAGGGTCTGGGCCAGGCGCGCACGGGCCTCGCGCCGGGCGCGCAGGGGGTCGGTTCGCCGGGCGCGCAGCGCGGCGAGGATCAACCAGACGGGCACCAGCCAGAGGACGGAACACAGAACACAGAGATAGAGGGTGAGGCTCGAGAACGGCACCGGGCCGGTGTCGGTGCCCGGCAGCGGATCGCGCGGAATTGCAGCGGGGGCGGCCGGCGGAGCCGGCAGCTGTGGAGTGTAGGCGGTGCGGCTCGGCGTCTTGGGTGGCAGGCTTGGCGTCTTGGGTTCGGGCGCGAACAGCGATTGGGTGCCCGGTTCAGCCGCGACTGGCGGAGTGATGGTCACCGTCACGGACTCGGCTCGCACGGTCTTGTAGGCACCGCTGCGCGGGTCGAAGTAGGAATAGGTCACGGGGCCAAGGGTGTAGGCGCCGGGCTTGGTGGGTATGAGCACGGCATCCTCGGTGAGCGTGGCGTCGAACAGCCGGCCCTCCGCCGGGGAGCGCTTGGCCTGTGGCTGCAGCACCTTGAAGTCCTTGGAAACCTCGCGCGCCGGGAGCCCGCGGACGTCGGGCCAGTTGCCCGAGCCGCCCAGTTCAAGGGTCCAGGTGATCGGTTCGCCCACGGCCACCGTCGTCGGCACCACCTTGGAGACAAACGTGAACTGGCCGACCGCGCCGCCAAAGTCCGCCGGCGCGCCGTCGGGCAGCGGCTTGATGGTGAGCGCCGGCTCGTTGCTGGTGACGGTGTGCTGCACCATTTCGGGCGAGGAGAACGGAAACGAAAACAGGCTGCCGCTCGTGTCGACCACGAGCACGACCTCCTGCGAAGCCGCCGGTATCCGGTAGGTGCCCGGCGTGGCGATGTGGCCGCGGGTTTTGTAGATCAGCCCGATGCGCGGCTCACCCCCGGTGGTGGACTCGAATTGCTCCGGCTGGCCCCAATCCTCGACGGTGAGTGGCGCCGGTTTCCACACGACCGGGCCCGGCGGGCGCGGGCGGAAGCGCCGGGCGATGTCGAGCGTGTAGGTGACCGGAAACACCTCGCCCGCCCAGAACGCGCCGTCGGCGGGCGAGAGCCGCGCGCGGACGGCCGTCTCGAGCGGGACGGTGCTCTGGCCGACGGTGGCGTTGCCGATGGCGAATGTCGCGGCGGCCACGCGCTGGGTGCCTTTGTCGGTGGCGACGTCGAACGCGGGGATGCGCACCTCCGGCCGCTTGGTGGGGCGGGCGGCGAAGTTGAGGATGTGCCGCCGGGTGACGGTCATGTTCTCCATCGAGAACGTCGAGCCGCTGCCCGTGTATTGCAGTTCCAATCCGTCGACGGCGGGGAGCTGCGGATCACCGTCGGGTTCGCAGTTCTCGAACACGAGCTGCAGCGGGCTGGCCTGGTTGAACGCGAGCGAGCCCGCGCCGGGCTCCCAATAGACACGCTGGGCGAGCGCGGTGCCGGGCGGCAGCGCCAGCAGGAACAGCAGCGGGAGGAAGGGGCGGAACATGAGGGGCTTCACCAGTCGCGGCCTTTCT
>JBGOXZ010000066.1:0-10062 GCA_041479395.1 Opitutaceae bacterium | reverse complement strand
GCCACGCCGCACCGCGCATCGCAACCTCCCCGAAACGCATGCACCGCCTGATGTCGTATCCGCTGCCTGCCGTGCTGGCCGCATGGGTGTTGAGCGCCATGGTGGTGCGCGGCCAGACCGTGACGCCGCCGGATATGGCGGCCCCGACTAATCACGAGCCCGCGGCACCGCCGAACCTGGCGGCCCCGACCGATAACGCGCCCGCGGCGCCATTGGTGCGGGCGGGCGAAGTCCGGCCGGCGCCGGGGACGTGGATGATGCACGCCGCGGCGGCCCAACGCGCCCTGCAGCTCGGCTTCTCCCCCGCGGCGGAGGCGCTCCTGCAGGAGCTGCTGCAGTCACCCGCCACACCGGACGCGGAAAAAAGCCGCCTCGTGCTGGAGTTGACGGGGGCCCTGCTCGACCAAGGGCGGCTGGAGGACGCCGAGCACGCGCTCGCCGGATTTCCCGGGACGCACAGCGCGGCCTATCATCTGCGGGCGGGCCTGATCGCGGCCTACCGGCGCCAACTCGAAGCGGCCCGGGGAGAAGCGGCACAGGTGCGCGGGGAAGAGTTGCCGCCCGCCGAGCGCGGCTGGGCCCATTTTCTTCAGGGCATGATCGCCGAGCTGACGGGCGACTTGAAACGCAGCAACGCGGCCTATGAGGAAGCGACCAAGGGGGCGGTCTCCGAACTCCAGCGGGCGCGCTTTCAGTTGGAGCAGCTCCGGGTGAGGCTGCTGTCGAGTCCGGCGACCGAGCAGGAAGCCGCCAACCTCAAGCAGAACATGGAGCGTCTGCAGGGCCAGAAGCCCGGCTATGCGTCCGCCCGCTATTATGCGGTGGCCCTCAATGCCCTGGGCCGCCGGGCGGAGGCCGTGGCGATCCTGCAGCGACAGCTTCAGTCCCTGCCGCCGGAACTCAGGCAGGAACTCGACGACATGCGTTTGCTGCTGGGGCTGATCGCCGGGGCGGAGAGCGGCGTGGGCCGCAACGCGCTGTTCGGCCTGCTGGACCGGGCGGTAAGCAGCGAACCGCAGCGCATGGCGCTGCAGCTGCTCGCCCGCGCCAGCGGCAGCGGCACCGCCCGCGCGGAGTTCCGCGCGAAGCTCGACCAGCTGATCGCGGCATCGACCCCGCACCCGATTCTCGAGGATTTGCTGGTGTTCCGCGCGCAGGTGGCGCTGGCGGAAAAAAACTATGGACGCGCGGAGGAGGATGCGAAAACCCTGCTCGAGCGTTTCCCGGGCTCGCAGCTCAAAGCACAGGCGCTGAGTGTGCTCACCGGGGTGGCGTGGGAACTGCGGCGGTATCGCACGGCGGCCGACTACGCCGCGCAACTGCGGGCCGAACTGCCGGCGGGCGACGCACGGGCGCAGCTCGGCGTGCTCGTGGCCGACGCCTATTTCCGCGCCGGGGACTTCAAGAATGCGGCCGACGCCTACGGTTCGGCCCAGCGCGAACCGCCGGCGGCGGTCGAGCCGGGCGTGCTGCTGTTCCAGCGCATCCTGGCCGAGATCAACGCCGGCCGGCTGGACGCGGCGCAGACGCTGCTGGACGAACCGGCGGGGACGCCGGGGATTGACGCGGTGAGTCGCTGGCAGGCCGAGTGGAACCTTGCGAAAGCGTTGCAGGTGGATGGCCAGACGGCGGAGGCGCTCAAGCGCGTGACGCGGCTCGTCAGCCAATCCGGAGCCGCCGCGCTGCCGCCCGAATTGTTCGTGCGCATGGCCTGGCTGCAGGCGCGCCTCGCGTTCGAGTCCGGTGCGCCGGCCGAGGCGATCCGGCTGGTGGATGGGCTGCTGGGGATGCCGGCGACGGCGGCGCTGCCCGGCCCGCTCAAGACCGATGTGACCAGCACGAGCATCCTGTTGAAAGCGCAGGCGCTGCTGGCGTCGAGCAAGGCGCGGCCGGCCGCGGCCCAGGAGGGCCTCGATCTGCTGAAGAAACTGCGCGCCGACCATCCAGCCGCCGATGCCGCGGTGTATTCGTTCATCGCCGAGGCGGACTATTATGTGACGCGCAACGAGATTGTCGCCGCGCAGACCCTGTTCACCAGTCTCGCCGACAAGCACCCGGACAGCACCTACGCGCCCTTTGCCCTCTACGAAGCGGCTCTCACCGTCGAGCGGCGCGGCCAGGACAATTATTACGAGGAGGCCTACCGGCTCATCGAGCGCCTCGTCACCACCTATCCGAAGAGCGATCTGGTATTTTATGCGCGGCTGAAGGAGGGCGACCTGTTGCGCAAACTCAACCGGTTCGGACCGGCGCAACGGGTGTATGAACTGCTGGCGAACGACTTCGCCCAGCACCAGGATGTGCTGCTGGCGCAGCTGGCGCTGGCCGACTGCCACTATGCGCAGACCGCCAGCGATCCCACGCACTGGGAGAGCGCGGCGACCATCTACGAGCGGCTGCAGGATCTGCCGACGGCGCCGGTCGACTTGCGCGTGGAGGCGGGATTCAAACACGGCTACGCGCTGGCCAAGCGGGGCACCTCCGCGCGGGCCCAGGCGACGTGGATGCTGGTGATGAACACGTTTCTGCTCGACCCCGCGCGGGCGGCCGAGCTCGGCGCGAAGGGGCGCTACTGGATGTCGCGCGTTCTGCTCGAGCTCGGGGATCTCTATGAAAAGGAGGCGAAGCTTGATCAGGCGCGCCGGGCCTATGAACTGCTGCTCCGGGAGAAGCTGCCCGGCGAGACGCTGGCGCAGCAGCGCCTGGTGCGGTTCGGAGCGGGGAGGAACGGCGGCGAAACGAAAACGGAGTAGACCCATGGACCAGACTACGGCCGGCAGCGACACCAGGAGCGTGGACCCAGCAGCGCGCAGGCAACGGGCGCGCTGGCGCCGCTTTGGCGTTTACGGTCCGGGCAGGACCAGGGCATAATCCCGCAGAACCATGACAGGCCTGGATTTCAGTCTATTCACCAGCGGCGGACCGATGATGTGGGTGCTGCTTGCGATGGGCGTCGCCGGCACGCTGATTTTCATCGAGCGGCTGCTCTACCTGCACCGGGGGCAGATTCGCTCCACCTCGTTCGTGGGCGGGATCAAGAACATCCTCGGCAAACGGCGGCTCATGGAGGCGCTCACGCTCTGTGAGGAAACGCCCGGCCCCGTGGCGGCGGTCGTGAAGTCGGCGTTGCTGCATGCGGACGACGATGAACAGAAGATGCGGCTGGCGGTGCAGGAAGCGGCGCTGGTTGAAATACCCGTGCTGGAGCGGCGGCTGGGCTCGATTGCGGCCATCAGCCAGGTGGCGCCCCTCGTGGGTCTGCTCGGCACGCTGTTGGGAATGATCACGACGTTTCACACCTTCATGCAGGGCGGCAACTATGCCACGGCCAACGCGCTGGCGACCGGCATGTGGCAGGCGCTCATCAGCACCGCGGGCAGTCTGATCGTCGCCATCCCCGGGCACCTGGCCTATCATTTCCTGAGCGGACGCGTGCGGGCGATTGTGCGCGACGTGGAGTGGGCGGGCAACGAGATCATGAAATACCTGCTGGTGGAGTACCAGAACCTGCCGGAAAACGGCAACAGCGGGGCCGGGGCGGAGACAGAGCACAAGCCATGATCACCCATCCGCTGGATCTCGCCACCAAGCTGCGGCCGCCGCCGCGGAATTTCGACGTGCTGTTCCTGGTGAATGGCGCCCTCCTCGTGCTGTTCTTTCTCCTGTTTGGCTCGCGTTTCGTGCTGGCCCCCGGGCTGGGTATCGCCTTCCGGCTGCCCGAAATGGCGGGGGCGCTCGAAGGCGCGGCGGCGGCCACGGTCGTCATCAGCGTGCCGCGCTCGGACATGGTGCTGGTGGAGGATGGCATGTACAACTATGCGCAACTGCGGGGCTGGCTCCAGAAGCGGGCGCGGCAGGAGAAGGGCCTGGTGCTGCTCGTGCGGGCCGACCGCGGCGTCCCGTCGGAGGACATGGGCATCATCGCCGACATGGCGGTGCAGGCCGGCTTTGCCGGCGTGCAATGGGCAATGGAGCCCGTGCGCGGCGCCGGGTTGGGCGGGCACTGAGATCCTGGGAGGGGCAGGACATGTCCACGGCAACAAGGCGACGCAGGGCGGGATGGTGGGTGGCGGGATTAACGGTGGTCTTTGCCGCCGCGGCGGTCGTCCTGCTGTTTCGGCCGCTGGGCACGCAGGGCAGCGGACCAAAGCCGGTCGCACCACCCAAGGTCAACATCGCACGCCTCGAGGAGGGAATGGGTGATCGCGTCCTGCGGGAACAGGCCACGATGTTCGATCCCACGCCGCTCTTCCTGCCAACGGAATGGAACACTGGCCAAAGGCCCCTGCCGGCGGCGGTGCAACGCCAGCCCGGGCAGGTGTTCGGCACCTTCGAACCGAAGCTCATGTATGGCGAAGCGGAGCTGGCCTTGCCCGTGGGGTCCGAGCGGTCGCTGCCGGCGAGTCCGGTGGATCTGCTCAAGGAGCCTTCCCATGATCCGTTCCTGGGGTTTGGCTTGGAGGATGAGCCGTTGACTTCGTTGCCCCCGCGGCAAGGTCTTGTGGAGGTGCGGGAAGCAGGCACCGGCGAAATGAGGCCAGGATTTCCCCGCAAACTTGAGGGAGATATTGTGCTGCCGGCCGGCCGGCCGGACTGGCAGCCGGCAGAATTCGTGGTCACCGTGACCGTCGCCGGCCTGCTGGGCCAGCCGACGGATACCGCCAGTTCCGACATCGAGGATGTGGATGCGTTTTTTCGCGACTATCTGGCGAACACCCTGCGTCTCGGGGAACGTCTGCCTCCGGGAATATATCGGGTGGTGGTGGGGCCGTAGCGAGGTGCAGAGGGAAGACTGGCGCGCGGGAGGAGGTGGAGGCAGAGCGAGGCTCGTCCGTCCCCGGGGCGGACTTGTCTCGAAGCGCAGCCGGTGCATCGTTGCGTGGTCATGCGCCTTTTGATCCTCCCGTTGCTCGCAAGTTGGTTGCTCCGCGGCGCCTTCGCCGCCGACGAACTGCCGCCACCCGAAGCCACGGAACAGTGGGCCCCGATGCCACCGGTGATCACCGCGCCCGCCGGCGTCCGTCCGTCCGACGCCTTGGTGCTCTTTGACGGCAGCAATCTCGACGCGTGGGAACCGGTGCGGCCGGGCGAGCCCGGCTGGAAAATCGAGGACGGCGCGATGGTCATTGTTCCGAACCCGAAGCCGTGCGACCAGCGCACGAAGGCCGCGTTTGGCGACATTCAGCTCCACCTGGAATTCCGCACGCCCGCGAAGGTCGAAGGCTCGGGCCAAGGCCGGGGAAACAGCGGGATCTATTTCATGGGCCTTTATGAATTGCAGATCCTCGATTCGTGGCAGAACCCGACGTACGTCAACGGCCAGGCGGCCGCCATCTACAAGCAACATCCGCCGCTCGCAAATGCCAGCCGTCCGCCCGGGGAGTGGCAGACCTACGACGTCGTGTTCATCGCCCCGCGTTTTGCCGCCGATGGCCGACTGTTGAGTCCAGCGCGCATCACGGCGATGCACAATGGCGTGCTCGTGCAATATGACGCCGAGCTGCGCGGCCCCACCGTTTCCCGCGGGGAGCCGCATTACGCGCCGCACGCCGCCAAGCTGCCCCTGGTGCTGCAGGATCACCGCAATCCGGTGGCTTTCCGCAACATTTGGGTGCGGGAACTCAAATTGTCCGCGGCAGAGCCCTGAGCTGCACCGCGGGCTGCGGGGGCCGCACCTTCACAGTCCGGCGAATTCGGCGGGAATCGCCGTGATTGGCCGGATCTCGACGTCACGGTAATAGACCTCGGCGCCCTCGGTCTGCAGACTGATCTGCCCGGACGTGAGCGGCGCGGGCCCGGCGCCATCCAGGCGCTGCGCGTGATGGAGGCGCATCACCACCTTGCCATTGACGATGTGGAGACTGTCGTCGCCGAGGCAGATCAGTTCGAGCGTGTTCCACTCGCCCTTGGGCTTCTCGGCATCGAGCAGCTTCACGCAGCGATTTCCGACTGGCGGCTTCTGCACGAAGAGAGTTGGGGCGCCCGTGGGATCATAGCGCCACCGCCTTCCTTCCGGTCGGGCCGGCACGGTGATCTGCGCACCCAGTGCGAACAGATCGCCCATGTCGTGCTCCTGAATCTGAAACTCGATTGAGCGCGGCCACGTCTCGTGATCGAACCCCGGTTCGCCGTGGCAGAAGTAGAGCAGTCCGCAATCGCGCGGAGCGTTCAGTTTGGCACCCCATTTCCTGTCGCCCCATTTGACCTGCAGGCGGAGATGAAAATCCGCAAATACCCCGGGGGTTGTGATCACACCGAAACCCTGGCCCGAAACGTGGATCGCGGGGCGACCGTCGACGGTTTCAACGGCGAAGACCTTCAATGGGTCGCGATTCCTGCCGATCGGTTCGAGGTAGTTGCCGGCTGCATCCCGCCTTAGGCCGGGCACGTCCCAGGTTTGATCGGGCTTGGCCATGAACATCGTCCAGCCGGCGAGATCCCGGCCGTTGAAAAGCGGCGTCCAAGTGTCGGTGGCCAGCAGCGGACTCGCCGCCGCCAAGGCCAGAATGATGCAATGCAATGATTGGCGGGACAATAAAGGATATTTCTGGCGCGGTGGCTGGAGGGAGAGACCGCCTGGTATTTGACGGTTCATCGGAATGGCACATGGTGGAGCGGAATATCTTTCAATCGTCGGTCTCTTGTGTGTGCGGCCTGGGTGAATCAAAAGATTGACGCGATTGGTGTTGCGTCAGGATGCCAACGAATGCCAAACCTCAGAAACTGCAAAGATTACAGTTGACGGCCAAAAACCGGTTGTTCACGTTCAACCCTTCTTTCCCTTTCTGGCCTAGGCTTGGTCTGCCCAGATAGCTCAGTTGGCAGAGCACGTCCTTGGTAAGGACGGGGTCGCCGGTTCAAATCCGGTTCTGGGCTCCAGGTCAACGCCGGCGGCTGGTCCATCGCTGAACCAGAGGTCAACTATCTAATCCAAACGTCTCTCTCACATGGCTAAAGGAACATTCGAACGCACAAAACCGCACGTGAATGTCGGCACGATCGGCCACATTGATCACGGCAAAACGACGTTGACGGCCGCGATCCTCGTCGTCCAGGCGAAGAAAGGGTTGGCTGAAGTCAAATCCTACGCGGACATCGCCAAAGGCGGCACGGTGCGCGACGCCACCAAGACCGTCACGATTGCGGTGGCTCACGTGGAATACCAGACGGAAAAGCGTCACTATGCGCACGTCGACTGCCCCGGCCACGCCGATTTTATCAAGAATATGATCACCGGCGCGGCGCAGATGGATGGCGCCATCCTGGTGGTGAGCGCGGCCGATGGACCGATGCCGCAAACTCGCGAGCACATCCTGCTCGCCCGGCAGGTCGGTGTGCCGAAGCTCGTCGTGTTCCTCAACAAGGTCGACCTGCTCGAGGACAAGGACCTGCTCGATCTCGTTGAGATGGAGATCCGGGAGCTGATGACCAAGTATCAATTCGACGGCGACAAGGCCGTCATCGTGCGCGGTTCCGCCACGGCGGCGCTGGAAGGCAAGCCCGAGGGCATTGCGGCGATCAACGCGCTGATGGACGCCATCGACACCGAGATTCCCCAGCCGGTCCGTGAAGTTGACAAGCCTTTCCTCATGTCCGTCGAGGACGTGTTCTCCATCACCGGTCGCGGCACCGTCGCCACGGGGCGCATCGAGCGCGGCCATTGCAAGGTGGGCGACGCCGTGGAGATCGTCGGCCTGCGCGATACGTCGACGACCGTCGTCACCGGCGTCGAGATGTTTCGCAAGATGCTCGACAGCGGTCAAGCGGGCGACAACGTTGGCGTGCTCCTGCGCGGGGTGGAGAAGGATGGCATCGAGCGCGGGCAGGTCGTCGCGGCGCCGAAATCGATCACTCCCCATAAGAAGGCCAAGGCCGAGATCTACGTGCTGAGCAAGGAAGAGGGTGGCCGGCACACGCCGTTCTTCAACGGCTACCGTCCCCAGTTCTACTTCCGCACCACCGATGTCACGGGCGTCATTCAGCTCCCCCAGGGCGTGGAGATGATCATGCCGGGTGACAACATCAACCTCACGCTCGAGCTGATCGCCCCCATTGCCATGGAGAAGACGCAGAAGTTCGCGATCCGCGAAGGCGGCCGCACCATCGGTTCGGGGCGCATCACTGAGATCCTCGAATAGCCCTTCACCAACGCGTCACGGCGTGCGCCGAGGCTTCGTTACAGGGGCCTCGGCGGCGTCGTCTAAGAGAGCAAGATCATTATCACGGAGGGCAGTAGCTCAATTGGTAGAGCAACGGTCTCCAAAACCGTCGGTTAGGGGTTCGAGTCCCTTCTGCCCTGCCAGCCCAAGTTCTGTATGAAAAACCCATTCCGCTCCACCCGCCTCTTTGTCGGCGAAATGCTCACCGAGTTGCAGAAGGCCTCCTGGCCCACGCGCCAGGAGTTGTGGGATTCAACCGTGGTCGTGATCGTGGCGACCGTGCTGCTCGGCCTATTCACCAGCATAACCGACTTCTCCCTCTACCAGTTCATAGACCTCTTTACCAAGCTGGTCAGCTGAACCCGTTCCGCATGTCCGCCCAAATCTCAGCCCCGCCCGGCGCCCAGTGGTTCGCCTTGCACACGCTTTCGGGCCAGGAGCCGAAAGTGAAGGCTTACATTGAGAAGTTCAAAGCCGCCGAGGAACTCGACGAATACATCCTCGAGGTGCTGCTGCCCACCGAGACGGTTTCCGAGGTCAAGGGCGGCAAGAAATCCAGCAAGGTCCGGAAGCTCTATCCGGGCTACGTCTTCATCCAGATGCGCCTCTGCGACGAGGACGGCCACCTCATGAACAAGCCGTGGTATTTTGTGAAGGAGGCCGCGGGCGTGATCGGCTTTGTGGGCGGCGACCATCCGGCGGCGCTGCGCCAGGCCGAAATCGACGAGATCAAGGCCCGCATCGAGGCGGCCACCGGCAAGGAGGTGCCGAAGGTGCAGTACGAGGTCGGCGAGGAGGTCAAGATCACCGACGGCCCCTTCATGAACCTCAACGGGCGCATCGACGAAATCGACCCCACGCGCGGCAAACTCAAGATTTCCGTCTCCATTTTCGGCCGGTTCACCCCGGTTGAACTCGAATACTGGCAGGTGCAGCGCATCACCGACTGACGCCCGCCGCCAAACTCATCCCTTTCGCTCGACCACCATGGCCAAGAAAATCCAGGGCTACATCCGCCTCCAACTCCCGGCCGGCGCCGCCAATCCGGCGCCGCCCGTCGGTCCCGCGCTCGGCGCGCAAGGCGTCAACATCATGGCGTTCTGCAAGGAGTTCAACGCCCGTACCAAGGACCAGGCCGGCATGATCCTGCCGACCGTCATCACGGTCTACTTCGACAAGAGCTTCAGTTTCATCCTGAAGTCGCCGCCGGCCTCCGTGCTGCTCAAGAAAGCGGCCAACATCGCCAGCGGCTCGGCCAAGCCCAACCAGGACAAGGTCGGCAAGGTGACGCGCAAACAACTGGCCGAGATCTACCGGATCAAGGCCAAGGATTTGAACGCCAAGAGCGAGGAGACGGGCATCCGCATTATCGCCGGTACCGCCCGCAACATGGGCATCGAGGTCATCGACTGAATTTCGTCCTCCCACCGCACCCACAAACCACTCACCGCGGGAGTCCCGCCCGGGACGTTCGCACCGCAAGGAGCCATTGATGGAAAGAAAGAGCAAACGTTATCGCAGCGCCCAGCAGGTCGCTGATCTCACCAAGGAGTATCCGCTGAAAGAGGCGGTGGAGATCCTCGCCCGGTTTCCGAAGGCCAAGTTAGACGAAACCGTCGAGCTGTCCTTCCGCCTCGGCGTCGATCCCTCGCAGGGCGACCAGATGGTGCGCGGCACGACCCCGCTGCCCAACGGCACGGGCAAGAAGGTTCGCGTCCTCATCTTCACGGACAATCCCAAGGCGGCCCTGGAGGCCGGCGCCGACCATGCCGGCTTGCAGGACTTGATGCAGAAGATCCAGGAAGGCTGGCTCGATTTCGATGTCGCCATCGCCACGCCCGATATGATGGGCAAGGTCGGTAAACTAGGTCGCGTGCTCGGACCGCGTGGCCTGATGCCAAAT